>NZ_PJBY01000105.1:0-74329 GCF_002836005.1 Psychrobacter sp. Sarcosine-3u-12 | reverse complement strand
ATAGGTATATTCATGAATCAAGCTGGCATTGCCAATTTTCTTTACTCGAACCCCAATCCATAAGGTATCGGGGTGAGTCACGGGTTTGAAGTATTGACAGGATGATGCTGCCATGACGGAAAAAGTATTTTCATTAAATAGATTTAATTGACTGTTGTAGTAAATCCGAGCGTTTTGGGCATAAGTGTAATAGACCACATTATTGACGTGACCAAAAGCATCCATATCGCCCCACGCTACTTGTTGAGAGTAGATAACCGCGAAGCCATGCATGGGATGGTTTTTGTCTTTATCCAGCACCTCTTGGATTTCCGGTAATATAGCTAAAGCTTTCATAGTTTTTTCGTCTCGTCATGCCAATGAACGTACGTGTTATTGACACATACGTTAAAATTATTAGGGTCTGTTGAACATTCAAAAAAAAATTTGCAATTATCTTTTGCAGTCATCGATAGAATTTTTGGATTAAATGAGTTTTTCTGCGCACATTATCCGCATTCTTTTCTTGTCGAGCTTACCCACACTGGTTCTTGGCATTTCTGCTAAAAACTTGATTTCGCTTGGCACGCCATACTTTGGTAAATGGCCTTTCTCTACCGCTTGATGACCTAAGGCTAAAATATCATCCGCTTTGGTATCGATATATTCAGGTTTTAAAACCACTAACGCTAAAGGACATTCGCCCCATCTTTCATGTGGCACGCCAATGACGGCAACATCAGCGACACTGGGATGGAAGGATAAAATAGTCTCGACCTCAAGCGAAGATACCCACTCACCACCAGACTTAATCACATCCTTAAGCCGATCCGTAATGCTTAGCGTGCCGTCAGAGGTAATACAGGCAATATCTTGGGTATGCATCCAGCCACCGCGCCATAACTCATTGCCAGCATCTGGGTTTTTAAAATAACTCTGGGTCAGCCAAGGTGCTCGAATCACAAGCTCCCCTGTCGATTCACCATCCATTGGTAAAGCTTTGCCGTTTTCATCCCAAATTTCCATTGAGACGAGCATAATGGGTGAGCCAGAAAGACACCGATAATTGAGCTGATCCTTCATTTCCATCGAGTCCGTTTTATCATCGAACACCGCTCTCGATAACACGGGGCAAGACTCTGACATGCCAAATCCCGACATAAACTCAATACCGCTTTCAATGGCTGCTTTGGCCAAACCTTCATTCAACTTTGAGCCACCGAGTAACAACTTCAGCCCATCAAACTTACGTCCTCGTGCGGCCATCTCTTTTAATAGCATCTGTAAGATCGCTGGAACGCCATGTGAAAGCGTGACTTTGTGCTGCTCAATTAAATCCACCAAAGTGGGAGCTAGATAGCGCCCCGGATACACTTGCTTAAGCCCTATCATGGTTGCCCCATACGGCCAGCACCAAGCATGCACATGGAATAATGGCGTCATTGGCATGTACACATCATTGTAGCGCGCGCCTTGACCTTCGGCATTTAGCGCAGATGCTAACGTACTTGCCAGCGTCTGCAATACGATCTGGCGATGGGTAAAAAAGACGCCTTTTGGGTCGCCCGTCGTGCCACTCGTATAAAATGTCGTGGCGATGGTATTTTCATCGAAATCTGGAAAATCAAACGCATCACTAGCAGCTGCTAGCATGGCTTCATATTCACCTTCGACATAATCTGGCATGCTAGCTTGCTCAGTTTTTGTATGGTTTTTTGTATCGTCTTCGCCATACTCAGCATCATCAAAGCCAGTATCATCGAGCCAAACAATTTTCTCAATAGAAGGGGCTTCATGACGATAGTTTTTAGCCATTGGCTCAAACTCAGCATTTAGCAACAAGGCTTTGGGCTTAGCATGATTGATGGTGTACAGCACTTTATCTTCAGCCAAGCGTACATTAACCGTTTGTAAAATCATGCCAGACATCGGCACGGCAAAATACGCTTCAAGGTAACGATGACTGTCCCAATCCATAACAGCAACCACATCGCCTGCTTGTAAACCCATGTTTTTCAGGACGTTTGCCAAGCGATTAACGCGCTTAAAAAATTCAGCATAGGTATAAGTAACCTTATCGGCATAACTAATGGTTTGATCCGTAGAGGCAATTTTTGCACGGTTTAGCAGCTGTTTGATAATTAAAGGAAAACCATACGCTTCTTCAGCTTGTTGGTAGTCCTCATGTTGGTTAAGTATAGAAGTCATTATTGTCGTCCTTGATAATAAAATAGTATGGCGAGGGCATATAGTTGATTCAATTTAAAAGAAGGGCAAGGCAAGCGAGGTTAACGTTGTCACTCTTTTACAGTGGATTAACGAAAGAATTAAACTCGTTCTATTACCATGGCAAGCCCTTGCCCAATGCCAATGCACAAGCTGACCACTGCGTATTTTTCGCCCGTACGCTGTAGCTCGCGCGCTGTGCTCAATGCAAGTCTTGCCCCTGATGCACCCAGCGGATGTCCGACAGCGATCGCCCCACCATTGGGGTTGACACGCTTGTCATCAAAATCAATATCTAAACCTTTTAGACAGCCGAGTACTTGCGAGGCAAAGGCTTCATTAATCTCAATGATGGACATGTCATCAAGGGTCAGCTTGGCACGTTTTAGTGACAATTTGATGGCCTCAACAGGTCCTACGCCCATAATATTAGGCTCAACACCCATAGCACCAGATGACAGAATCTTGGCAATAGGCTTAAAGCCTAATTTTTCTTCTGCCTGCTTTGAGCCAATAATTAAAGCCGCTGCGCCATCATTAATACCTGACGCATTACCTGCTGTGACGACCCCTTCATGATTTAAAGGCTTAAGTTTTTGTAGCGCTTCGACAGTAGAGCTGGCGCGAGGATGCTCATCTTCTGCTATCGCTTTTTCAGGTAATTTTTTACCTTGCGATACCATGATTGGCGTTATTTCCTCGTCAAAGAATCCCGTTTGTTTGGCGGCTTGGTATTTAGCTTGCGAGGCTGCGGCGAATTTGTCTGCTTGCTCGCGAGTGATACCATATTTGCGAGCGACGTTATCACCCGTCTGCGGCATGCTGTCGCTGCCAAATTCTTTAGTCAAAAGAGGATTGGGAAAGCGGCTGCCAATAGTTGTATCGAATACTTTAAATTCACGACTAAAAGGCTGCTCAGTTTTGGCAAACACAAAGGGCGCGCGGGTCATTGACTCAACGCCACCTGCTAAAAATATATCCCCCTCATTACAAGTAATTGCGCGAGCGGCATCAATGACAGTAGATAACCCTGAAGCACATAAACGGTTGACGGTTTGACCGGGGGTTTTGACATCTAGTCCTGCTAGCAATGCAGCATTACGAGCGATGTTGCGTGAGTCCTCACCGGCCTGATTGGTGTTACCGATCAGCACTTCATCAAAGATATCGCTAGGTAATTGATGTTTTTCAACCAAATCTTTCATCACTGTGGCGATTAAGTCATCAGGACGCACGGTTGCTAATGCTCCACCATGGCGACCAAAAGGGCTTCTTAATCCATCATAAATATAGGCGTCTAACATAACTGTTCCTTGTTGTGTTTGAGAATTTGTCTGATTAAAATGTAGGGTTTATTAAATTGGTCTAGCTCTTAGCATCAGCAATATAGCGTTGACAATTACTCTGTTGAGTAAATAATGAGATGCCTAACTTGGCACGGCGCTGTAACCATGGGCTTGGACGGTAACGCGGATCACCTGTTAACCCATAGATACGCTCTAAGATAAGTAAAATACGCTCGGCACCAAGCTCATCTCCCCATGAGATAGGACCATACGGATAACCCAATCCAAGCTTGACGGCATTGTCGATATCTTTTGGTGTGGCAATACCTTGCATCGCAATATCGCAACCTAAATTAATGACCATAGCAACGACTCGCTGCGCCACAAAACCAGTGCTTTCAGTAATCAGCGTGGCATCGATAGCCATATTTGAGCCCTCATCCGAGCTTTTACCAAACTTATTATTTCTAGAAAATAGAGCATAAGCTTGCGCCACAAACTTATCCTCTGTAACGATACTTGGCATGAGAGTACGATGCTGGGATAAGTCAGTCAGCATATCAATGGCGACCGCTTGCTTTGGATTAACTTGATAGCGAATAGCCGCATTGGTGGTATCTTCGCCATAAATTGCCAGTAATATTAAACTGTCAGGATTTGGCTGATCATTATCGTCGATAGTGATGTCATTAGCGTTTAGATGATCAATCAGCTGTTGTTTATCTTCTGCTAAATCTGCGCCAATCCAAACTGAGAGGTTGGAGGTATCGGAATCTGTCTTATAAGGTAATTGTTGATTTGTATTTGATGTCACTTTTTGACCGTCTGTGTACTGGTAGAAGCCTTCACCAACTTTACGACCAAGCTTGTTACCCGTTAGCATTTGACGGGTCAAAGGATGCGGACGATAGCGAGGCTCAAAGTAATATTGGTTATAAATCGACTCCATCACTGGATGCGACACATCGATACCGGTGAGATCAAGCAGCTCAAATGGCCCCATTCGAAAGCCTGCGCCATCACGTAAAATGCGATCGATGTCTTCAAAACTAGCAACGCCCTCGCCTAATATTTTCAACGCTTCTGTGCCATAAGCTCTACCGCCATGATTGACAATAAACCCTGGGGTATCTTTTGCAACGACCCCTAAATGCCCCATGCGTTTGGCTAGAGTTGTAAGCGTTTCTACTACTGAAGATTTGGTAGAAATGCCCGGAATCACTTCAACGATTTTCATTAAGGGTACTGGATTAAAGAAGTGAAATCCTGCCACGCGCTCTGGATGCTCACAATCGGAGGCTATTGCCGTCACCGCTAGCGATGAGGTATTGGTTGCCAAAATCGTCTCGGCAGGGACAAGGCTTTCTAGTTGCTTAAACAGCTGCTTTTTTATGTCTAAATTTTCAATGATTGCTTCAATAACGACATCAACATCGGCAATTTTGGCTATATCTTCAATCACGGTTAGATTCGATAAAGTAGACTGTAGCTGCTCATCGGTGAATTTGCCTTTAGCCGCTAGCTTCTCTAACATAGCTTGAAGCGATTGGCGTCCTTGCTCGGCAGCGCCTGCTTTGGCATCAAATAAAAGCACTTGAATGTCTGCTTGGGCGGCGATTTGGGCAATACCCATACCCATAATACCGGTGCCAATAATGGCTAATGATTTAACAGTCATAATAATCCTTTATATGGTCTTGTTAATTTATATGCTCTTATCGAATAGTCTCGTTTTCAAAGTATATGTGCTGTTTCTTTCTATGCTTTGAGAAGTCTATGCTTTGAGAAATCTATGTCTCGGAAAGTCTATGCTTTGACAAGCTACTGACCTTTATAATTCGCGTCACGTTTTTCTAAAAAGGCTTTCGCGCCTTCCTTTTGATCTTCGGTATCAAATAAAATTTGAAAGGCTTTACGCTCCAAAGCCAATGCGGCTTGTAGCGGCATATCCACCCCAAGATTGGCGACTTCTTTAATTTGGGTTAAAGCAATAGGCGAATAACCTGCGAGTTGTTCAGCAATCTCGATGGCACGATTAATAGTCGCCTCATCTTCGACCACTTCAGAGACCAGCCCCATTTGATCCGCTGCATCAGCGCTTATCATGTCGCCTGTTAGTATCAGCTTCATGGCTTTATGTTTGCCAATCACGCGAAACAAACGCTGCGTACCTCCTGCACCGGGCATCAGTCCGATTTTGATTTCTGGTTGTCCAAACTTAGCAGACTTGCCAGCGACGATGATGTCGGCATGCATAGCAAGCTCACAGCCACCGCCAAGCGCATAGCCATTTACCGCTGCGATAATCGGCTTACGACAATTGGTAATGGCATCCCAATAACGCTCGCTGTGGCGTAAATACACATCGACTGTTTTGGTAGTTAGGAAATCATTGATGTCAGCACCAGCCGCAAACACCTTATCACCACCCGTTAGCACGATAGCTTTAGTCTTTGGGTCATCGTTTAGTTTGATGAAAATCTCTGCCATTTTTTCGCGTAGTTCAGTGTTTAAAGCATTGCGAACTTTGGGACGATTCAGTGTTATCAAACTCACGCCATTGTTTAACGTTTCACAAATGATGATTTGCTCTTCCATGATGCTGTCCTTTAAGTAATGTCCTTAAGTAAACTGCTGTCACCCTTAAAACACACTGATAATTATGATTATTAATACCGCATAGCGATATTCAGTACCAATATATACTGTTTATTTTCTTTTGTGAAGAGTAAAATCCAGTTAAATCGATAAATAATTAGTCCATTAATGTATCACTTCTTTTATAAATACCGCATTGCGGTTTTTTAAACCAAAAGTATTGTAATTTAATAAACTATCGATTATGCTGTTTGTTCGGATTAACCATAAAGTCCCTATTAGCACTATTAGATATTATTTCAACAAGGAAGAACTACATGATTAGAGATAAGGAAGTACTCGACCATATCGTCCAAACCATTCGTCAATTTGTGAATAACCAACTAATACCAAAAGAAGATTGGGTGGCAGAAAATGACCGCCTGCCAGAAGAGATTATTAGTCAAATGCGTGAGTTGGGTCTATTTGGACTGACCATTCCCGAAGAGTACGGCGGACTTGGCGTTACGATGGAAGAAGAGGTCACATTGGCATTTGAGTTAGGGCGCACCTCACCTGCTTTTCGCTCATTAATAGGCACTAATAACGGTATTGGTTCCTCTGGTCTGGTCATCGATGGTACTGAAGCGCAAAAACAAAAATACCTACCAAGACTGGCCAGCGGTGAAATTATCGGCTCTTTTTGCTTGACCGAACCTGAGTCAGGCTCCGATGCGGCATCGCTGCGAACCACTGCAATTAAAGACGGCGATACTTACGTACTCAACGGCACCAAGCGTTATATCACCAATGCCCCTCAAGCCGGTATATTTACTGTGATGGCACGCACTGACCCCGAAAACAAAAGATCGGGCGGTATTTCAGCATTCATTGTTGAGAGCGACACCCCTGGTATTACACTTGGTAAAATCGACAAAAAAATGGGTCAAAAAGGCGCACATACTTGTGATGTCATTTTTGATAACTGCGTCGTACCTGCTGATGCGTTGATTGGTGGTGTAGAAGGCGTAGGTTTTAAAACCGCCATGAAGGTTCTGGATAAAGGCCGCTTACATATCGCTGCAGCGAGTACAGGCGCAGCCACTCGCATGTTAGATGACGCGCTACGCTATGCCGTCGAGCGTAAACAGTTTGGTCAACCCATTGCCAATTTTCAGCTGATTCAAGCGATGCTTGCTGACTCAAAAGCAGAGATTTATGCGGCCAAATCGATGGTATTAGATGCTTCACGCTTGCGCGATGACGGCAAAGATGTCGTTACCGAGTCGTCATGTGCCAAGATGTTTGCCACCGAAATGTGTGGCCGTGTTGCTGATAGAGCCGTGCAAATTCATGGCGGTGCTGGTTATATTGCCGATTATGGCATTGAACGTTTTTATCGTGATGTGCGCTTATATCGTTTGTATGAAGGCACGACCCAAATCCAGCAGATCATTATTGCCCGCAATATGATTAAAGAAGTTAGCGAGTAGTTGTCATTTATTTGAATGCTATTTATTTGATTATTAAAAGGTATTTACATTATCAAAGCATATCGAGGTATTTGCTAGGACGCAGATACCTGGTTTATGTCGCTGTTACCATAAAATTTCTTTCTCACAACAATAAGGATATACATTGTGAAAAGTGCTGCTATAACGTCAACTCCAAGCTCAAGCTCTATCCAAAAGCAACCTTGGAAATTGGCCTTCTTTTTTTGTTTTCTAGTGCTGTTATGTGATGGGGCTGATATTGGGATTCTCGCCTTTACCCTGTCAAGTCTCAAGCTAGAGTTTGGATTGACCAATATACAAGCGGGTGCTTTGGGCAGTTGGTCGTTATTTGGCATGGCCATCGGTGGATTTTTCGGTGGCTGGGCCTGTGATCGTTTTGGCCGGGTACGTGTTATCGTGATTGCGACAGCGATGTTCTCTGTGTTATCTGGTTTTAGTGGCTTTGTACAGAGCTACGAGCAGTTTGTAGCATTGCGATTCACCGCTTGCTTGGGTCTTGGCAGTTTATATATTGCCACTAACACCCTGATGTCTGAAATGGTACCTACCAAACATCGAACGACGGTACTTGCAGCACTGATGACAGGTTTTACGTTAGGGTCTTTAGTGATCACAAGCATTTCGGCTTGGATTATTCCTACCTATGGTTGGCGTACCTTATATCTCTTAACATTCTTACCTATCATTCTCTCGATATCGATGTATTTCCTTATCCCTGAACCAAATTCTTGGAAAGAGGCTCGTGCTCTCAAACTTAGTGGTACGAAAAACTCACTCACAAAACCTGAAAACCCTTATAAAGCCATCTTTGAAAATCCAAAACATCGCATCATGTTCATTTTATGGTCCATGAGTTCAGGGCTATTACTATTTGGTTATTTCGGTGTAAGTAACTGGCTACCGTCTTATCTAGAAACTGAACTGGGTATCAAGTTTAAGGAGATGGCACTATATATGGCGGGTACTTACTTGACGATGATGTTTGCTAAAGTCGTGGCAGGTTTAGTGGCTGATAGAATTGGTCGCAAAATAGTATTTGCCTTCGGCACTATGGGCACAGCGCTATTTATTCCAGTGTTAGTCTATATGCATACTCCAGAGAACATCGGTTGGTTAATGATAACCTTTGGTTTCTTATACGGCATCCCTTATGCGATCAATGCCACCTACTTGACGGAAAGCTTTCCTACCGCTATTCGAGGTACGGCCATTGGCGGTGCGTTCAATATCGGACGACTGGGCTCAGTTATTGCACCAGTTGCCATTGGTTATATGGCTATGCAAAACTCTATCGGCGCAGGTCTGTTACTTATGGCAGGCGCGTATTTCTTATGTGGTCTTATTCCAACGTTGTTCATCAAAGAACAGCAATATGATCCACAAAAGGCGTGATACTTTTAAGTCCATATATACCGCATAGCGAAATACTTTATATTTATAATAGCTATGTTAATAATTTCAATGTACATTAATAGAGTGTTATCAGAAGCGGTATACTACTATTAGCGTACAACTATTTGCTTACAAGGTACTCAAAGTAGTGGATTCTATGCTATTTAAATCAATTTAACTAAGAGCAACAAATCGTATATGACAACTAATATCCTTGCTGATGAAGACTCTAATAAATCAACACATATTGAGCTGTTAGAGCCGATTAGTGACATGAGAGATAAAAACGATAGGCAGTTCATTACCGCTTTGGCACGCGGGCTAGAGCTGCTGCGTTGTTTTACCCCGCAGCGCCCTTATCTGGGTAATCAAGACTTAAGCCAATTAACTGGGCTGCCTAAAGGGACAATTACGCGTCTGACTTATACTCTTGTGAAGTTAGGATATCTAAAGCAATCGACCAACAGTAGTAAATATCAGCTTTCTGCCGGTGTCTTAGGGTTTGGCTATACGATGATGGCGAATATCTCTATCAACAATTTAGTCACCCCCTATATGGAAGAACTGGCAGATTATGCCAATAGTGCGGTCGCTATGGCAACCCGTGATCGCCTGAGGATGGTATATCTCAATGTCGTACAAGGGTCTGGGACGACTACCATGAGACGTAATGTCGGCTCATACCTACCCATTCATTTAAGCTCAATGGGACGTGCGTGTTTAGCCAGTATGCCCGCTGCTGAGCAAGAATTTATCCTTGATGCCATCCGTAGTAAGTATAAAGATGATTGGCTGAAAATTAGACGCGGACTGGATAAAGCCTTTAGAGATTATGACGACTATGGTTATTGCTTTTCGATTAGTGAATGGCAAAAAGACGTCAATGCTGTCGCCACTGCCATCATGCATCCAACTGAGGGCTTACTGACTTTTAATTGCGGCGCACCTAGTTTTGTTCTTAGTCGTACTAAACTAGAAGAAGACATTGCCCCGCGTCTACTGCATATGAAGAATAATATTGAGAGTAATATGTATATTAGCTAAAGCATGTAAGCCATACTTCACATGCTAAGCTCGCCTAATCATCGATGATCCTAACGATCATTTTAATATAATTCCAAAGCTAAAATAGGCTGCCCGTATTCGACACTTTGCCCATCCTCAACCAATATATCGCTCACAACCCCTTCTTTGTCACTGACCACAGGTAGCAGTCGAGTCAATTCTTCAATATAGCAAATCGTTTGACCTTTTTTAATATGATCGCCCTTGCTCACTAAAGGATCAGTTGCACCATCTTCACTTAAATAAACCCGTCCAACATGCGTCGCGCGCACCTTCGGTAGATTATCTTTAATGGCGCTACCATTTTGATCTGTACTGTTTTTATCCGTACTATCTTGAACAGCCTTTGATTTTATAGGGCTGGCAGTCTCTTGCTGATTTACGTTATTAACTACCGTAACTGACTGCCCATTATCTTCAATCGTTACTTTATACAATCGGCTGCTTTCAACGAGTTTAACCACCCGTGCCACTTGTTCTATATCCATCATAAACTCCTTAACTGATACCAAGATATTGAGCGATAGTCATCACGCTTAGAATACTCATCGCAATAGCAATTAACCAACCAAAGACAGCAATCCAAACAGGATGCTTATAATTACCGACGATATTTTTTCTATAGGCGGCGATAAGTATAATCACCATAGCAATAGGTAATACTAGGCCATTTAACGTCCCAACTAATACGAGTACTTGAGCTGGCTTGCCGATAGTGGCAAAGACGAATGTCGAGATGACAATAAAACCAATAATAAAATAGCGCTTGTGTCTCTCAATAAATGGATGAAAATTGGTCATAAAAGATACAGAAGTATACGCAGCGCCAATAACAGAGGTCACTGAGGCCGCCCAAATCACCATACCAAAAACAACTTTACCAGTATTGCCTAGGATATACTGAAAAGGCGACATTGCTGGATTTGAGGGGTCTAACGCGATACCTTTGGAGACCACGCCCAAGACAGCAAGGAATAAGAAGACGCGAATAACAGAGGCAATCAAAATGCCAGAGACCGAGCTTCTGGTCACAGAGTCTAGGTTTTCTTCTCCGCTGACGCCTGCTTCTAACAAGCGATGAGCACCAGAGAAAGTAATATAACCACCAACCGTACCGCCTACTAAGGTTACGATCGCTACCGCATCTATCTTATCAGGCATAATGGTTTTGGTAACTGCTTCAGCTAATGGTGGATCAGACTTAAACATTACATAGATAATTAACACAATTAAAATAAAGCCCATTAGCTGAGTGAACTTATCCATGATAGGGCCGGTTTCGCGGCCTAGAAATATAGCAACAGCGATTACCCCACTGATCAGTGCGCCAGTAATGGGTGAGATATTGAACATCGACTGCATACCGAGCCCAGCGCCGCCAATATTACCGATATTAAATGCTAAGCCTCCAGCAATAATCAGGAAAGCGAGCAAATAACCCACTCCAGGAAACACCAAGTTAGCAATTTCCTGCGCGCGCTTTTTGGATACGGCTACTACTCGCCAAACGTTAAGCTGGACGCCAATATCCATGACAATAGAGATTAAAATAACAAAACCAAAGCTTGCCATCAGGCTTTCGGTAAAAGTAGCAGTTTGTGTCAAAAACCCTGGCCCTACTGCTGAGGTTGCCATCAAAAAGGCGGCACCTAAAATAGCTGTATTGTGTTTTTTTAAGGTACTCATAAACATCCTTGTTTTATACAGAGTAGGTTGTTCAAACTATTATTAATCTAATATTAAGCTGATATCTCAATACCTTTTAGCTCAAGCTGCTTTTTTATTTCTTGAGCAAAAAGAATGGCGTGTTCGCCGTCGCCATGTAAGCAGACGCTTTGGGCATCTACCGGCACTTTTTCACCGCATACACTGGTTACAAACCCTTCAGTAATCATTTGTAGCACATGATTGGTCGCTTCATCCGTGTCCGTTATTAGGGCATTGTCTTTGCTACGCGAGACTAGCGAGCCATCCTTCTCATAGTTCCTATCAGCGAATACTTCAGATATCACCTCTAGACCATGATTTTTTGCTGACTTGACCAGATAGCCACCCGACAAACCCATCACTTTTAAATTGGAATCGAAATTCTTAATTTCACTGACCAGAATATCTGCTAATGATTCATTGGCAGCGGCTTGGTTATATAAAGCGCCATGCGGTTTAACATACTCTAACGGCACACCAACCAAGTCACAAAGCGCTTTGGTCGCTCCCAACTGATACCGCATTAAGGCACGATAGCCTTCTTCGTCTAAAACTTGATCGGTACGACCAAAGTTCTCTCTATCGTCTAGACTGGGATGAGCCCCTACCCTGACATTATTTTCTTTTGCCAACTGTAAGGTCTTTAGCATCTCGGCATAAGAACCGGCATGTAAGCCGCAACACACGTTAGCTGAGCTTACTATCGTCATCAGCTTATCGTCTTGTCCGCAGCCTTCGGCAACGTCGGCATTTAAATCAACTTTCATGGGCGTACTCCTTAATTTGCTCAATATAGTGTTGTCTTTTTTGCTGCTCACGCAATGCTTGCTCTACCTCTACGACGACAAATTGACAAGTTTTACCAAACCGAATTTGCGCCATGAGCCCTATATCAGCGTTAATTACCGTCGCAATTTTAGGATAGCCGCCTGTCGTTTGGGCATCAGCCATCAAAACAATCGGCTGTCCTTGTGGCGGTACTTGAATCATACCGATATCGACACCGTGCGAGCTCATTTGCGTAGCTTCATTAAACTCAAGTGCGGTACCATCCAAGCGATAGCCCATACGATTGCTACTGCTTTGTAGTTGCCATTGCTGTGATTCAAACGCGGCTCTTGAGGCAGAGGTAAAATACTCGTACTCACTATTTTTTATCACTCTAATCATATTGGTCGGCTCAAGGCGTACCACCCCTATAACCGGTAAGCTTGAAGCTATTCTAACCTTCAAGACATCATCTGCTTTAAGGTATCTACCTTTAAAACCGCCAAAACTGGCTTTTAGATTGGTGCTGGACGATTGCAGTACCGGCTCTATATCAAAGCCGCCGTGTACACACAGATAGGTATACATACCTTGCAATGGACGCAGCAGTTTAAGCGTTTGCCCTGCCTGCGCATTAATCCGCCAGTAGCAGGGAATGCGCTTATCATCTATATATGCCTCGTACAGCGCACCCGTTAAGCAAAAACTCACATCTTCTTCAAACTGTATCGTGAGACTGCCGACCGCTATTTCGATAGCAGGCTCGTTGAGATCATTCTTCAACAACGCATTTCCCGCTTGCAAAGCCCAGCTATCCATTACCCCACTTCTATCCACGCCCATGCTTCGGTAGCCGAATCGTCCCGAGTCTTGGATGCTAGCAAGCGCACTAGTGGTTAAAATCTTCATTGATAGCCTCTATTTATTTGTATTAGCAGATACCTGATTTAAAGGTGTTTTATTCATAAATATCAATAGCGGTAAATTTCAAGGTATCGCCTGCGTTAAGCAAAGTAGGAGACGCTTTTGTTAAATCAAATAAAGGTATATCGGTTTGACCTAACAGCTGCCAACCACCTGGGGATTCAAAAGGATAGACACCGGTTTGTTCACCACCGATGCCAACCGAACCTGCAGGCACTTTGGTTCTTGGGGTCGCATGTCTTGGAAAATATAAGGATTCAGATAAGCCGCCAAGATAAGGAAATCCGGGCTGAAAACCAATGAAGTAAACGGTATAGGTCGCCTCGGTATGTAATTTGACAACCGCTTCAACAGAGAGACCCAATTCAGTGGCCAGTGTTTTTAAATCAGGGCCATATTTGCCGTCATAATGTACGGGAATTTCAATATGCTTACCGTTTATGGTTTTTGAAGGAATGTCACCAAGCAGAGCTGACAGTTTATTTTTAAACGCTTCAAGCTCGATCCATGTCAAGGAGAAGGTAAAGACACTTAGGGTATTCATGCCGATGACGACTTCTAAGACTTCTGGCATCTGCTGTATGCTGTCGGCGAGCGCCCAGCACTGTTGCTGCTTCTCTAACGTTATAGGTTTAGGGAAAAACAAAGTTAGATTGGTCTCACTGCATAGCTGCCATTGTAATTCCATTAGCACACGCTCCGTTATCTTTGTCTTTCATGTCGGCTTCAGATTTATTTTTAGATATTAAGACTTAACTTAGATATTCTTTTTTATCCATTCGGTTAGATAATGAATACTTACTTGACCCTGACAAAATGCTTCATCTTTAAACAGTCGCTCGTGAAGGCTGATATTGGTATCAATGCCTGTAATTTGCGCTTCTGATAATGCCGCTTGCATCTTCTCAATCGCCGCTTCCCTTGAATGATCATGCACGCATATTTTCGCTATCAAACTGTCATAAGAGGGTGGAACGGTATAGTTTGATTCGATATGGCTATCCACTCGAATACCAAGCCCTGCTGGCATATGACAGTAGTCTATACGGCCAGCGTTGGGCAAAAAGGTAACAGGGTTTTCAGCATTAATACGGCACTCAAAAGCGTGTCCAGTGATAACAATATCACTTTGTTTATGCGTAAGCTTCAGCCCTGCGGCTACTCGTATTTGTTCTTGAACGATATCGACCCCAGTGACCATCTCGGTAATAGGATGCTCAACCTGAATACGAGTATTCATCTCGATAAAAAAGAACTCACCGTTTTCATATAAAAACTCAAACGTGCCCGCCCCTCTATATTTCATTTGCTGGCAGGCAGTCGCGCAAGCTTGACCTATCCGCTGTCTTTGTTCATCAGTAATCCCTGGTGCTGGCGCTTCCTCTATTACTTTTTGGTGGCGGCGCTGCATAGAGCAATCGCGCTCACCTAGATAAATAGCATTGCCGTGGGTATCAGACAGCACTTGGATTTCGATATGGCGCGGCGCTTGTAGGTACTTTTCGAGATAAACAATAGCACTACCAAAATTGGCTTTAGCCTCTGTTTGCGTCATAGAAATAGCGGATAATAAATCAGCCTCTTGTTCCACGACTCGCATACCACGGCCACCGCCACCACTCGCCGCTTTGATAATGACAGGATAGCCAACATCACTTGCAATCTTGATTATCTGATCGCTATCTGCGGGCAAAGCACCTTCGGAACCAGGTACACAAGGCACACTCGCGGCAATCATTTGCTTTTTAGCAGCGACCTTGTCTCCCATCTGTCTAATATTATCTGCGGTCGGCCCGATAAAAACGAGACCAGACTTCTCAATCAAATCCGCAAATTCTGCATTCTCAGACAAAAACCCATAGCCTGGGTGAATGGCGTCAGCGTTGGTCATTTTTGCCGCAGAGACAATCGCTCTTTGATTTAGGTAGCTGTGTGTCGCATTAGCAGGGCCGATACATATGCTCTCATCAGCGAAGCGTACTGGTAGCGAGTCTCTATCCGACTCCGAATGGGCTATGACTGATTGGATACCCAACTGTTTGCAAGCTCGCACAATGCGTAAGGCAATCTCGCCACGGTTAGCAATTAAGATTTTTGAGAACATGTCGGTCTTCCTAAGCTGATATTCCTAAAAAGTATAGTACGTAAGCAATGTACGCTAATCTTAGCTGGTAGGCTCAATGATAAACAAGGGTTGTCCATATTCTACAACATCACCTTCATCAACTAATGCCTCTTTAATAGTGCATGGAAACTCAGCTTTGACCTCGTGCATCATTTTCATAGCCTCAATAATACATAGCGTCTGTCCTTTGTCTACCTTATCCCCTACTTTAACAAACTCGTCAGCTGTAGGCTCTGAGCGTCGATAAAAAGTGCCTAGCATAGGTGCTGTTACTTGTTTTTGGGCGTCTTCATTTGCCTCTTTTTTATTGAGAACTGCGTCATCATTACCAACATCGTTTTGATTGCTCTCAGCGCTTATATTCGCTCGCTGTTTTGAGCCGGAGGTGCTAGCAAGATTGCGCTTATTGTTATTGTTGTTGTCACCACTGATACTCTCGTTGCCATCAGATCGGCATATTATAAAGATACGCGCGTCACCATCCGTTACTTCTAAGGAATTTATGTTAGAGCGTTCAGCTATCTTTATCAGCTTTTCGAGGTCAGGGAAGTTAATATTCATATTATTATCTAGTCCATTAGAGTGAAAAGAACACCATTATTTTATTTGACTATATTGCACTGCTTTATTTAATCGTAGCATATATTTTTTGTCAGATTTAGCTAAATAACCACAATCATCTTGCTATCAAACCTATTTAAAAACAGTCAATTCACTATAAAAAAATTACACTATTAAGCGTGCTTGAGTTATTACATATACATCGGCACTCAGTCACTTTTTATCTTTTTTAAATTGTATAAACTATAGCTTAACACCAGTCAAAAGTTATTATTTACAACCACTAAAAATTGGTTAAGCCTATGTAGAAGTAGAATTAATCGCGTCAAACTTAGCCAAAACCATCAGTTATATCTGATAATTTTGACTAAGTATCAATATATCTAACTAGTATAGAAGATGGGCTACTGAGGTGATAATAACTAAGCTAATTAAAGTACGGAGAATGAAGATCATAAACAGCTCTAACACATTGAGCTTGATATTTGATTTCAAAATTAGCGCCCCGACCTCAGACATATAAATAATCTGGGTAATAGAGGCCGCTCCAACGATAAATCGTGTCATCTCACTTTCAATGCTTTTACCAACCAACGCTGGTAGATACATATCAGCAAAGCCCATAATCATGGCAGGCGCAGCTTCTGCCGCTTCTGGAATCTTTAACAATTCAAGCACTGGCACGAGGGGCGCGGATATCCAATTGAATACAGGCGTGTACTCTGCTAGCCCCAGACCAATGGTGCCGATAGCGAAAATAACAGGGATTAAGCCGAAATAAATATCAAATAGATTCTTTACGCTATGCTTAAATACGCTCGCCAGACTGGGCATAGAGTGCGCACGCGTCACGGCACGATTGAGCGCCCACTGCGGCATACTATACTGCGCAGGAATCTCTTCATCCAGCATACATTTGCCAGAATGGTAAGTGTCGGCCTTTAATGACAATGGCGGGATACGTGGCATGATAATGGCCGCGACAAAACCGGTCAACGCGATGGTGAGATAAAAGAAGACAAAGTTATTGTCAACGCCAATAGTCTTGGCAACGACATACGTAAAGGCAATTGAGGTCACCGAAAAAGTCGTGGCAATAATCGCCGCTTCACGCTGGCTATAGTAGCTTTTGTCATACTCTTGCATGGTCACGAGCAAACCAATAGACGCCGCGCCAAACCAAGAAGACATCGCATCGACCGCTGAGCGTCCGGGCAGTTTAAACAGCTTGATAAATACCTTGCTCGATAGCGTCCCTAAAAATTCCATCAAGCCAAAATCGGTCAAAAACGGTAACGATAAGATGGCGAAAAAGAAGAGAGGAATCAAAATCGGAATCAAATCTTCAAAAATAACGCCGCCAGTATTACGATTAATAATAAACTCAGGGCCTACTTGTAAAAAGATCATCCAGATAAATACTGCGCCTAAAAAACGGGCGGCGAGCCATAACCATTCAACATCGAAGAGCTTCTTTAGCATCGAGTCTTGCTGCAAAGTAGGTCGTAGCAGCTTAATAGCAAGTGCACCGATAAAGGAGGTAGTAACAATCGCTAAGGCCACGTAAACCACATAGTCGCCTATCCAGCCTTGCAGCGCATCGGTCAATACCCCTAATAAAATAGTAACCTTGCCATCCCACTGGAATGGAATGATAAATAAGGCGATACCAAGGGCGGAAAATAACAGGAATTTCCACAATGCTGCTCGCCATTGTATCCCCTCTGGTGTTCTGGGATCGACAGCATTGTTTCCTAAAACTGGCTGCTGTGACTTACTAATATGACTCGTCATTTTATTCCTCCATGATAGGCGACGACCGCCAATGTTTCTTTCGCTTTTTGACCGATCCTTGGGTTGAGCGAATGAGTCGATTCAGTTTCTTATGGGTAAATTTTTTATGATTCGGTTTCTTAATCTCTCAAATAAATAAATAGCGATACCGTATTTAGCAATGAGTTTTTTATCTGCCTCTTTATGTCCTTCATTCAGCACACTTTAATATAGCCAGCCTCACTATTGTTAGTGTTCTTACTATTAATGTCACTGCCTTTAACCTTTAACTAAAACAACTAAAACTCTTACCCATTTCGGTTAGAAATGCATCAGATTCATCAACTTCATAAATAATAGGTTGCTTGCCTTTAATATCTTCTTTCAATGCATCTAGCAGTTGCTGTTTGGCTGTAATTCTACGATAACCAGCACCAAAGCCTGCGGCTAATGGCTCAAAATTCGGCGTCTTAATATTAACCCCGATCAGTGGCAACCCGCCCTCCTCCATATAACGACGAATCTCGCCATAGCCTTGGTTATTCCACAGCAGGACAATTAACGGCAGCTCAAGCTCAGCGGCGCAGATGAGCTCGGCAATCGTAAACTGAATACCACCGTCGCCAATCAAGCTAACCACCGGACTGTTTGAGCCAATCATAGCCCCAATTGCAGCAGGCAAACCATAGCCTAACGTGCCAAATCCAGTCGATGAGTTAAACCATCGACGCGTTGCCAACGCTTCAAAGCCAAGGTTGCCGCTATAGACAGGCTGGGTCGAATCACCAACAAAGATAACGTCTTCTACCTCATCCCGAATCAGCTGCAGCAGCGCATTTTGACCCGCAAAATCTGGTGTCATGTTTTCTATAAGTGACTGTTTTGCATCAGCTACTCGCGCTACTGCTTGATGGTTTAACGCCTGATCCTCTAAACGGTTACACAGCCCACTGATAGCCACTTGCGCATCGGATAATACGGCGATATCGGCTCTAAAAGGACGCTGCAATTGCTGAGCATCGCAGTCAATGCGAATCAGCGTGCCATTGATTTTAAACTCACCATTAAAGAACACGTCATAATCAGTCTCACCCAGCTCAGTGCCAATGGCTAATACTAAATCAGCCTCGCTAATAACAGCACGGCCGGTATCTAATGACTGATTGCTACCCAAACTCAACGGATGATTAGGTGGTAGCAACCCTTTAGCATTGATGGTCAAAAAAGTCGGTGCATCGATAAGCTCTGCCAGTTTTTGTGCATCATGGTCGACATCAACACAGCCACCACCATAAAGAATCACGGGATTCTTTGCGGCTTTCAAAGTTTCAACAATCAAATCTAATTGCGCAGGATTGGGCAGCGGTCGCATCACTTGCGGAAAGGTCAAGCCATTCGTATTATCTTGACCTTTTGCAATATGACTCAAGCTAGGAGGCTTGGCGACATGACTGGCATTGGCGGTAATCACATCAATAGGTAGCTGGATATGCACGGGGCCCGGACGCGCGCCATTAAACAAAGCAAAAGCTTCGGCGATGACTTTCGGTAATGCTTCAGGCTGCCAGATGGTTTTGCTGGTGAGCGCTACCTTACTAACCATACCTTGTTGGTCATGTAGTTCATGCAAGTGCCCTTCACCACTACCGGTATCTTTTACCTTATTAACACTAGATATCACGAGCATCGGGATAGAGTCAGCCAAGGCTTGCGCCATAGCAGTCATGATGTTGGTCATACCGGGACCAGTGATAATAAAGCAGACGCCAACTTTGCCAGACGCACGGTAATAGCCATCAGCCATAAATCCAGCACCTTGCTCGTGACGCGGTGTCACGTGGCGAATACTGGTACTCGGTAGACCTCGATATAGCTCGACCGTATGGACACCCGGAATACCAAATACCGTCTCTACCCCATAATACTCTAGCCATTGCACGAGCAGCTCACCGCAGGTCAAAGACGGTATGGCTGGTGCTGAAGCAGGCGTTTGCATCATTTGCGTCATGAGTTAATCATCCTAAAAATTCAATATCGTATAAAAAAATCGTTAAGTCTAAACTACAAACCCATATCACCCTATTAACAAAGGATAAATTTGGCGAAAAGATAACGAATGATGATTAATAGACTGCTTTGACCTTATCGTCGTAGCGGACGCCTGGCAAGATACACAGCATCTCAAACAATAAGTTCGCGGCTAATACAGAGGTATTACCAAATGGGTCGTACGGTGGTGACACTTCTACTAAATCACCTCCGACGACATCAAGGCCACGCATACCGCGAATAATTTCAATAGCTTGCGTCGAGGTTAAGCCACCGATTTCAGCCGTTCCCGTACCCGGTGCAAATGCCGGATCAATACCATCGATATCGAAACTTAAATAGACAGGACCGTCACCAAGCTTTTCACGGACTTCTGCCATCAATGGCGTCAGCGACTTATACCAACACTCTTCGGCAGGAACCACGCGAAAGCCTTGTTGGGTTGACCAATCAAATTCTTCAGCACTATATCCAGTGCCACGCAGACCAATCTGTACCACACGATTACCATCGATAAGGTTCTCTTCGACAGCACGGCGAAACGGCGTACCATGAGCGATTTTTTCGCCGAACATCTCATCATTGATATCTGCATGCGCATCAATATGTACCATACCGACAGGGCCATGTTTTTTGGCGAGTGCACGCAGAATAGGCAAAGCAATGGTATGATCGCCGCCCAATGTCAATGGGATAGCACCATGATTCACGACTTTTTCTGTATAGAACTTTTCGATGATATCGATACTTTTTAAGAGATTGAAGGTATTGATAGGTACGTCGCCGATATCAGCGACTTGTAAAGACTCAAAGGGTGCCGCGCGAGTGGCAACGTTATAAGGGCGAATCATGCGTGATTCATCGCGAATCTGGCGAGGGCCCAATCTGGCACCGCTACGGTTTGACGCCCCAATATCCATAGGTACACCAACGAAAGCCACGTCTAATCCTGCTGCATCAGCCTGAGTTGGCAGGCGCATCATAGAAGCAAAGCCGCCAAATCTTGGCATGTCGTTGCCGCTCAATGGTTGATTGAATTTCATAATTCACATCCTTGTTTTATGTCGTCGAAATAGACAATTTGTTATATATCAATTTTTATATGACTCTGACAATACCTAAATATCGGTAGGCAGACCATGGTAAAATTCAGAAGTAAACTTCTATTTTTTCGTAGTAAGTTAGATTTAATCGTTATTATTAGAAGTTTTATAAAAGTTTTGGTCAAGACAATAGATACGGGAACATAACTTTCGATGTTAGATGAATTGATAAAAATAGACATCAAAACCTTGCGTAGCTTTATGGCAATCGTGGAGTGTCAAGGCGTGACCGCCGCTCAGTCGCGCTTAAATGTGACGCCCTCTGTCATTAGTGGACATTTAACCCATTTAGAAGATCGCTTGGGTATGACGCTTTGTCATCGTGGCCGCGCGGGTTTTAAGCTGACAGAAGATGGCGCTGCGGTTTACGAGGCTTGCTTGAGTTTTACCGAAGCGGTGGCCAGCTTTCAGCATCAACTGCATTATATTCGGCAATTGGACTCGGTGCGTGGCGGTCATATCCGACTGTGTCTCATTGATCAGATGCCGACGTCTTTTTATGATGCCTTGCGCCAGTGCTTGGCCTCTAGTTACCATGACAATCCACTCATTCATTTTTCTATCGATGTGCAAAGCCCTGAAAGCATGCTGGAGAAGCTGCTGAGTAACGAGAGTGATATTGGCGTGGGTTATTTTGGTAGTTTTCCACCATTACTCACTTTTCAGCCAGCATTTATTGAAAGACAAGTCGTCTGCTGCGGACGCGAGCATAAACTGTTTTATGAGTCAGAAGGCTTAAGCTTTGAGGACTTGGAACAAAACCATCCATGGATAAAACGAGGGTATATTACTGATATGAGCATCAATCATGTCCGCCCCAAGACGTTAAGCGCTACCACTTATCATATGGAGGCAACCGCGCAGCTGATTTTGGCAGGTCATCATGTTGGCTATTTGCCTAATGATTTAGCCAAACGTTATGAAGAGATGGGGCTGATGAAAATACTACTGCCCAATGAGGCCAGTTATGAGGTCAAGCATCATTGGGCTTACCGAGAAAACCTGCACAAACAAGTCGCCGACTTTTTAAGTCAAATGATGCGTCTTTTATTAGAAAACGCACCGAATTGATTTAGAAAAAACACCGAAGTGATAAAAATCTCCTATAAACCAGTTTACGCTGCTGGTTGCTCCTGACGCTTTAGACCAATGGTTCTGAGCTTGCCTTGATCATCGACTTCTTTGATGACTAATGACCATTCGTCATTGATGGCAACGGTATCTCCTGATACTGGCGTCATAGCTAAGCTGGCTTTGACATATTCAGCAACCGTCTGCGACCACATGCTTTTTTCGTCGTCTTTAGGTTTGGACTTAAGTTTATCGACCAAAGATTCGGGGGTCATGACACCAGTCAAGAATGGCAAGTCGCCAAGCTTGACGCTAGGTGATAGTAGCCAATCGCCATAAAAGTCATCGATGGCTTTTCGGTCTAATGTTGTATCATTGAATATCTTAGCAATCTGGCTGGCGTGATCACCGCGCATAGCATACCAGACACTGTCTCCAAATTTGAGCTTGGTATTATCATCGACAATCACAATCTGCTGCCCACGTACCAAAGCAAAAATACTAATCTCATCAGGATTGACGCGATTAGAGATACCCCTCGGATGGCGGCCAATGGCAAACGCCCCTGACTTCACTTGAAACTGATATAACGTAATACTCGCCTTGTCCGACACCCAAACCTCATGTTTTTCTTCTGGGTCTTTATTATTCGGAATACGTACTTTGAATAAATCTGCCATAAAGGGAATGGTTGTACCTTGCAAAATCAAAGATAAAACCACCACGCCAAAAGCAATATCAAACAGCATAAAGGCGTTGTCTATCCCTGCCATGACAGGCAATATCGCAAGAGTAATAGGCACAGCGCCACGCAAGCCCACCCAAGAAATAAAGCCAATCTCTCTGTCTTTAAACTTAAAAGGCTTCACGCTGGTATAGACCGCGATGGGACGGGCAATCAAAATCATAAAGGCGGCAATGGCGACCGAGTAATACCAAACATTGAGGACGTTCGATGGCGTGACTAATAAACCTAAAACGACAAACAGCACTGCTTGTGATAACCACGCAAAGCTATCCATCACCCGCATGACGTGTTCGGTTGAGCGCACTTTATGGTTACCTATCAGCACACCAGTAAGATAAACGGCTAAAAATCCACTACCACCGATTAAATTGGTCGCTGCAAACACTGCCAAGCCAGCCGACAGTATCAAGATGGCATACATACCCTCTGCCAGATGTACCTTGGGCAATAATCGGGATAAGAAATAACCGAATAACAAGCCCATCCCTAGCCCAAAGCTCAGCTGCTGTAGCAATAAAACTAAAAAGCCAAATACTGTCTGACCATCAGGATCAACATTCAAGGCGATAAGACCAGTAACCAATAAAATAGCTAAGGGATCGTTGGCACCAGACTCAAGTTCAAGCGTTGCTTGTACACGGTCGTTAAGCTTGACGCCGCCATTACGTAATAGAGAAAATACCGCTGCTGCATCGGTTGAGCCGACAATCGCTGCCATCAGCAAACCAAAGCGCCAATCGACATCAAGCAGCCAAGTGACAAATACACCTAGCACCATGACCGTGACCAACACACCCCACGTGGCCAGCGTAATCGCAGGTTTTAGCCCTACTCGAAACGATTTAAAGGACGTACGTAAACCACCATCTAGCAAGATACAGGCTAAGGCGGCCTGCCCTACGAAATTGGCTAGCGCATATTGAGAGAACTCAATACCCAAGATACCCTGCTCGCCTGCCAACATACCCACTATCAAAAACAGCAACAACAATGGTACACCTAAGCGCGCCGACAATGTACTCGCCATGATACTGGCGAAAATTAGTACTGCGCCTACGAGATACAGGATATTTAAGGTATCCATTTTTTTTGAGCCCTATTTGTTATTATTAAGAATAGTAATTGATTGCGATGGGGTTTTCGTTATCTTGCTGTTAGTAGATATTACACCAGTGAGCCTATCATAAGCGGCCATTATTCAAAATATGAATGACAATTATTTGTAATGATATTAGCATCACCATCAGAACTAGCAGCCAATACTAAATCAATAAAAAAGACTTCAATAAAAAACGCTCAGATATTAAGGTGAAGCCTATAAAATGCCATTGCTGTGCTAAAAGAGTTTACGTCTTAATATTACTTAACCTTGAATGTATTGCCATGTCAGTACTAGAATAGCCGCCGCAACCGTCCAAGCGGCCACACCTAATAGCAATGCCTTGTATAAGCTCATATAACTGATGCTAAAAAACACCACAAATGTATAAATCAAATGCGGTATGACGCCAAGCATACTGAATATCAGCGCGACCTTTAAATCAGCGGGACTGCGCTCAGTACCGACGATAAAGTGACTGATTAACGTAAAAGTGGGGAATAGCGGTGCCAATGCCGCCAGATAGAAGAATTTGGTCTGCGCAAATAATTGAATGAGCAAAACCATCAAAGCGCCAATAAGCATTTTTAGCCAAATCACGACGGGGTCATCTCCTATGGAATGATAAGGGCTGGAAATAACCCAATCTACCATGATACTAAAGTCTGCAAACCGACATAAGAGCAATAACTGATTAATTAATCTATAGGATAAAAAAGTGCAAGAAGCCCCATTTAGCAACATTGCTAGATGGGGCTTCTTGCACTTTTTTATGAAGCGAGTTTTTTATTAATTACTCAATCATTTTTTGGCTTCAGCGCGGCACTGATGTCGGCCAGTAGTGGCGGGATATCATGCTTACCAGCGATGACTTCCAACATAACCAGCTTGTCTTTGGCGGCAGCTGCTTGCTTGAGAGCTGCTTTTAACTCACCCGCTGTCTCTGCTTTTAGTAGCAGACTATTATCATCAGTAGCACCAAACGCTTTTGGCATCAGCTGCCAGTCACATTTAGGGATGTCGTTATAATACTGGTTTTCACCATGAATCGCCCGCTCAACGGTATAGCCGTCATTATTAATCAGTACAATCACAGGATTGACCCGCTCTTGAATCATGACCGCAATCTCTTGAATGGTTAATAATGCCGAGCCATCACCAATCAGCAAAATACTACGCTTATGCGGCGATGCAATGGCCGCGCCTAAACTCGCCGGCAAAGTATAACCGATAGAACCCCACATAGGCTGTCCATAAGACGTCACGCCTTCTGGCAGACGCACATCACTGATACCAAAATAGGCAGTACCTTGTTCAGAAAACACCAAGTTTTTATCATCAAGCGCATCAGCGATGATATGCCATAAGTCATCTTGACGGATAGCCTCATCATCCTTGCCATGTTGCTCATGCGGCTTTACCTCTTCACAGAACTGCTTTGGCACAATGTTAATATCTGAAGTCATCACCTCATGCAATGTTTTTAGAGCATCTTTTAGGGCAATGGGTGCAAAGTTTCTGCCTGCGATACTTGCACGCTCATAATGCAGGTCAACCACCACATTTTCATCAATATTTTGGCTAAAACCCGCTGTCGTCGTATCCGTATACTGCACGCCAATCTTAATCAAACACTCACAGTTTTCGACCATATCCTTAACGACGGGACGCGATGCCACGCCTGCATAAGTCCCTGCCCAACGATCACTGTTTTCGTCAAGCAAAGTTTTGCCCCACGATAGCGTCGTATAAGGAATATTGGTATCGGCAAGCAACGCTTTTAACTGCTTTTGCAGCCCTAAACGATGCACCATCAAGTCTGCCATAAGCGTAGTGGTTTTGTTTGGCAGAAATTCTATTAGCGCTTGCTTAAAATCATCTAACGCCGCTTGACTGGTGATATCTTCTTCACTATCGACAAGTTTGGTCGTCGGCGGATAAATGGGCGTTTTTGCAACATCTGGTGATAACAGTAAATAACCGGGACGATGCTTTTTAAGAATCAGACGAATAACCCGATCAATCTCAGAAGCAGCATTTTCAGGTGTAATGTGCGCGCGCGCCACAGTCACCGGCTCGACCATTTTAATAAAATGGTTAAATACCCCGTCACCCAAAGTATGATGAATCCTGCGTTTGGAATCTTGCAATGCTGTGCTTGGTGCGCCGACCACATGCAATACCGGTGCATACTCTGCAAACGAGCCTGCCGTTGCATTAATCGCTGACAGCTCACCGACGCCAAAAGTCGTTACCATAGCGGCAAAACCACGCTCACGTGCATAGCCGTCAGCTGCGTAGCCTGCATTCAACTCATTGGTGTTACCCACCCAGCGCAATTTATCAGAAGCGATAACATTGTCTAAAAATGTTAAATTAAAATCACCGGGCACACCAAATATTTCAGTGGTACCCGCTTCAGCGATTCGATCAAACAAATAATCAGCGATGGTATATTGTTGACTCATTTCTTATCCTTTGACTTATCATTCTAAGTATTGTTGGTTTTTAATTTGATTATGACTAACTATAAAGTACATCCCAGCTTATTTATTTAATGCAAAGCTTTTGGAATGCATATTATAAGAAATTGTTATAACATACATTTATGGCCAGATAACATACCTGTCTTACTAACTTTTACTTTTTTCGTCATAGGTGTTGACACTCTTAAAAAACTGCGTATAATACGCCTTCATCAACTAACGACAGTTAATTGATAATCAGCGGGAATAGCTCAGTGGTAGAGCATAACCTTGCCAAGGTTGGGGTCGAGAGTTCGAATCTCTTTTCCCGCTCCAAATTAGCTTGAATAAAGCGCAAAAGCCTCACATCTCTTAATGGGAGATGTGAGGCTTTTTTTTGTCTATTTTTAGGGGATTACGCAGAGCACCTATGATATTCAAATATGGGCGGACTACTGGGCATACAATAATAAAGGCGGCTTTATTAAGCACGTAAAGACGCTTTGCGAGAATTATGAGCTTAGCGCATAAATACAATTTGAGATGATTTCTCAACGCTATGCTCACTTAGATGATGTTGTATGTAAATACTATGGTTATAACTATCCGATTGAAGTACACATATACGTCAGCATGATTTTTAGCAGACAGATAAGTACCAAGAATTAAAAAAGCCAGACAACTAAGCTGTCTGGCTTTTCTTGTGTGCATCATCTATTAAAAACAGTTTAAGGCTTCTATGCCACTACAGTCTCTAACGCTTACGTCCTATAAAGCACTTTAACCACATGCCAGCCAAATTTGGTTTTTACTAAATGCGGGGTAAAGAGTTCACTGTTGAAGCAGACTTTATCAAATGCTGGTACCATGTCGCCTTTTTCAAACTCACCTAAGCTGCCACCTTTTTTGCCTGATGGGCAGGTGGAGTGTTTCTTAGCCAGTACATCAAACTGCGCGCCTTTTTTGAGTTTGGCAATAATGTCGTCAGCCAATGCTTTATCTTTGACTAAAATGTGTAATGCGCTAGCGGTGCGAGCCATAACGTAAACCTTCATAAAATATTGATTATCAGGGCATTATATCACTACTTACTTTGGTTTCTCACCTAACTTGACTGCGCTATTTTATCAAAAGCCATTATCTACACAGGCTATTTTATAAAGCGCTGAGTTCTTTTATCCAATTTTTCAGGTTTGGAGGGAATTTCAATGTTAGCTCATGTAAATAAATTTTTAATAAATGGACAACCATTAAATGAACAGAAAACAGGTTATCATTACTCTTAAAATGCCCTGTATAACAATGCATAAATACCCATTAACAATTAACCATTAGGAAGAATCTTATGGCAAAATTAGAATCCAACATCGAATTAGAAGCCGCAGCATTCCGTCGTTTATTGGCTCATTTGGACGAGCGTAAAGACGTACAAAATATTGATTTAATGAACCTTGCTGACTTTTGTCGCAACTGTTTATCCAAATGGTATAAAGCAGCTGGTGAAGAGCGTGGGATTGACATCGACTACGAAGACGCGCGTGAGCTTGTTTATGGCATGCCCTATTCTGAGTGGAAAGAGAAGCATCAACAACCAGCAACACCAGAGCAATTGGCACGCTTTAACGACATTGAAGCCGCCAAGAACGAGTCCAATTAAGAGTAATTGTAGTTGCTCTCAATCAATGAATCAATATTGATTGAGAACAACTATAAAAACGCTAAGCAATACTTGGAATACAATCAAGCGAGGCCGCTAGTTTAGCGGCTTTTAGTTTATCTGCTCTCTAAAGACTTGAGCATACTATTAAATACTTTTGTACCTTGTTTTTGCATTTTACGATCCAACGCCCATCCAATTAATGGCACAACTATTCGACCTTCAGACAGCCAAGTCACGTGTGTAGTTCCGTCTCCTAAATCTTTTAGATCAATCATGCCTTTGTTATGTTGCATTCTTATAGGTTTAGATTTTTCGATTTTGTATTGCATATGGGTGGGACGCTCAAACGCCGTAATGCGCTCCCATACTTTAAAGGTGCCCGTTTGTACTGATCGTAAAGCGCCAACGCCATTGCGTTCCTCGTCACCTTCAGTCAACAATTTAGCAGTACCTACAGCTTTAAATAATCCATAGCTAGCGTGGTCACTTAGTGCTTCAAAAACCTCATTAATCGGTTTTTTGACAATGCGTTCTACTTTTATCTTGAACATAATATTATCTCATTAAGGTTAAGATTATTTAGCTTATTGCCATTTCATAAATGAATAAAGCAATCAAACTTTAAGTTATCTGGATTTTTATACAGTATCTTTTGTAAAACGCTCTAAACCAGTCAACAACTAAAAGTCAATCTATGGCTTTGAAGACTGTTACCGCTTAGAGCCTCGACCTTTTGAAGGACGCTTGCCACGTGCAGTAGGTTTGCCATTGCCACGAGATTTATTGCTATCACCAAAAGGACGCTTATCTTTAGAACCTTTCGGCTTTCTAGCACCATCCTTTGAGTGTTTGGTACTTCCCTTTGCGGCGCTCGTTGGTTTTGCAGATGATTTTGGCTTTGATGAGCTATCAGTGCGAGCTTTTTTTCGAGGCGCATTCTGAGACTTCTTGCCCGATTTATTGTCCTCTGAAGAAGACGCTCCTATAGACTTCAGTAAAACAGACAGCTCTTTTTCGGTCAAATCTCGCCAGTCTCCAACGGGAATTCCCTTAAGACTGACATTCATAATCCGTGTACGTTCAAGCTTCACCACTTCATAGCCAAAATGCTCACACATACGGCGAATTTGGCGGTTCAAACCCTGAACTAGCGTGATGTTAAACACGGTGGGTGCGACCTTAGTAACCGGGCATTTCTTTGTCATCTGCCCCAAAATAGGCACACCACCGGCCAAACCCTCGATGAAACTATCGGTGATCGGTTTATTGACCGTGACCAAATATTCTTTTTCGTGATTATTTCCAGCACGTAATACCTTATTCACCAGATCGCCATTGTTGGTCAAAAAGATTAAACCTTGGGAGTCCTTATCCAAACGACCGATGGGGAAAATACGTAAACTATGTCTCACAAAATCGACGATGTTGTTTTTCTCAGAGCTCTCGGTGGTGCTGACAATACCTACTGGCTTATTCAACACAATAAAAACAAAATCATCAGGCTCTCGTGGCTCAATAAGCTGGCCGTTAACTTTTACCGCATCTCCAGCGACTACTTGCGCGCCTACTTGAGCACGCTTGCCATTGACGTACACATTACCTTGTTCAATAAAGCGGTCAGCGTCGCGTCTGGAGCAAATACCGCTTTCGCTGATGTATTTATTTAAACGAGTCGAGGAAGCGTTAAACATAAAGCACCGTTTTACTTAATGAAAGGCTTTTCCTGCTAAGAAAAAAACCTAAATTGAATGAATAATTAATAACTGGATGGCTCGTATTATATAGGAAACTCAGTGCTCATTTGTATCGTCGCTTTTAGAAAACAAATTGACTTCATATATCAAATTGAAAGCACAGAGCAATCAAACCCACCCTTCTTCCAAAAGCTGCTCGGTGTTACTTATTTTGAATTCATGATATAAATTGAAGAATACCGCAGGGTCTTCAATGTTATCGAGCAACTCGCGTTTATTAAGCGCCACAAACATCGCCAGCGCATAAGCGGCACAATGAATAGATTTTTTGGGATTAAACTCACGATCAGTAAAGGCCTGATATTGCATGACTTCCTCATGCAGATGCGGGTTTTGCTTTAGGGCATTGATATACAGCCAGTCATAAAATGTCGTCAACGGCTCTACGCTCCATTCCATGCCAAAATAATTATAGCCAATCAGCTCACCTGAAGTTATTAAGCGCTCGTCCTTTTTGGCTTGTCTTGGCGGCACACTTAGCAAGTCGATATAAGGGCCACCATCCTCAAAAACCATACTGCTTTGAAAGGCGTTTTCGACACTATATTGCTGCCCATCTTGCTCATTCGTGAGCTTTAAGCTCAATGGACTGAGCGGAAAACTCAATTTATTGCCCGATTTACTCGATAGCTCTAGGACATGACTAAAGCCATACTTTTTACGAATGACTTGATGCATATCATTAATGGATTTTTTCTTTTGGCGACTCGCAAACCCCACATGCCGCTCAAACCGAACCATGTCCGTTTTGACCAGATTATCACTGTTGGTTCTCGGCATGAATACGGGTTTATGTTCTACAGCATCTTGTCTTTGATCCACAGGGTTCTGTGTTTGTTGCATAGCAATGTGCCTTATATCAATAATCTTGTATAAATGTTCTTTTGTAACGGCTTTTTTATAACAGCTTTGGCATAAACAGTATTTTAAAATAACTGTCATGCGAATTTAGGACATACCCTACTCTTAGCGCTTGCTACCTACTCAGCAGCATCTAATAAGGTGTTAAGCTCGTCCACCATGGCATCGTCTATGATGTTGTCCTCAACATAGCTCACTGTCTCATCTATAGTGTTCAGATCCATTTCTCGAATACCTAAGCTGGCTAGCTGCTTATTGATCGAGTCTAAACTGTCATTCTCTTCGGTATCGTCCAATAGATTTTCTTCGAATCTGCCTCTAACGAACCAGTACATTTTTTCTAATACGGTTTCTTTTTTGGTCAAAGTAGAATAACCGTCACCATAAATGAACAAGTTAAAATGATAAGGTATCTCTACATCGTTAATGAAAAAGGTGCGCTTGCACTCTAGTGTATAAGCTTGAATCTCTTTGTCTTCAGCGTCTAGGTCTTCAATACCTTCATCATTTTTATTGTCTTCATCATATTCAATCACTTCTTTTACCAACTCGCCTAGAATTTCATAGCGCCCTGCTTTGACCTTATGATTATAAATGATAGAGGACTCCGCGATTGCGTCAAAAATAATCGCACTGACGTCTAACGTATGATTGTCAATATCATAAAAACTCTTTAGCGCGGGTAAAAACTCGGTCAGCTTTTCTTCAGGTACTTGAATGAGAAACTGCTGCTCGTATATTTTAATCATGTCTTCAGGAGCATAAGTGTTAGCAGTATCAGTCTCGTTTCTACCAGTCGGCTGCAAAGGTAAAAAATTATACGGGTTATTATTGCTCATTCAGGACGGCCTTTTTATTTGGAGGTACTTTGTTAAATTTTTATTGCTGCTAATTGCTATTAGATAATAAGTGATACATAAAATACCGCTCACACTCTGGCAGCTCACACTCTGGCAGCTCATACTCAATGCTATCAATAATCTCATTACGCTGTTTAATGATAAGTCGATAACCACTAATTACCAATGACTAATCACGCAATTATACGGCAGGTTACCATTATACGTCTTATAGTGCTCGTCGATACACTTTTACCCGTACAGTTTCGCCTTAGGAGGCCAAATACTGCTTTTAACCATGAAGCGTGGTTATATCCACTAAGCATCTCGTTAATAACGCACGTTCATCTTAATGAACCCTTCTCGTTAAACACTTAGGGTTAAGAAGGAAACAACACCACATCATCCTCTTCCTGCCAAGGCTGATACTTGCTCATCGCTTGCAGGAATAATGGATGCGCCAGCCAATATTGCAGCCAGCGCTGTAGATTTGGGTAAGGTAGATCATAAAAAACATCGCGATCCACATGTGCAAACTGACGGACAAAAGGCATGACGCCAATATCGGCAATCGTTATGCTATCGCCTAGCAAATAAGGGTTTTGAGTCAGCAATTCTTCTAACACCTGTAAAAAGGCTTCACCCCGTTGTCGATACTCTGTCTGGGTCATCTCAGGATGACGGTCGGCGTATTTATAACGATCTAGCCAATGTTTAAATTCGTTATCGTTTTTATCGATCAGAGCGTTGGCCTGTTGCAAAACCTCTGAATCCAGCAACCTTTGCGGATCTTGCTGCTCAAGCACCCACTCCATTATCTCTCTACTCTCTTCAATCACCCTACCATCAGCCAGTTGCAAAACAGGCACTGTAGCTTTGGGACTTATCGCTAGCATCTGCATCGGTTTATTTTTGAGCGTTATCTCCCGCAGCTCCACTTGTAACTCAGCGAATAAGATGCCAAGCCTAGCACGCATGGCATAAGGACAACGACGAAAAGAATACAGGCGATGCAGTGGAACAGTCATAATATCTCTCACAGGTAACTCAAAATCAGGAAAGAAGAATAAAAAAGACCTCGCCCCTAACTCAAAGCAAGGTCATTACTTTAGCATTTATTTATAAGAACAATAATCCCAGACCAATCACAACGCCACTGACAATCAACACGATGACACAAAAGCCCATGATATCTTTGGCTTTTAGTCCAGCGATTGCTAAGGCGGGCAATGCCCAAAATGGCTGGATCATATTTGTCCAAGCATCGCCCCATGCCACCGCCATGGCAACTTTTGCAGGGTCACTACCAAGCATTTCTGCCGCTTCCAACATAATCGGCGCTTGCACTGCCCACTGTCCACCGCCTGACGGGACAAAGAAGTTGACGAGTCCTGCACTTAAGAAGGCAAAAAGTGGCAACGTGTCTGCTGACGAAACGCTGACGAACGCTTCTGACATAACAGCTGCCAAGCCAGACGCCGTCATCATACCCATAATGCCTGCATAAAACGGAAATTGGACAATAATTGCGCCTGCGCCTTTGACCGCTTCTTGCACGGCAATCAAATACTTGCGCGGTGTTCCGTGAAATATGATGCCAAGGAACAAGAACATAAAGTTGACCAAGTCGAGCGTCAATGCAAAGCCGTTTTGCACAAAATAATAGATGATAAAGGCTATGCCCATGACACCGATAACCATCGATAGTATCCAGCTGTTTTCCAAACGCTCTGCTGGTGTCATGGCTGATTTTTCTGGTAGTTCCTCAATGATTGGATCAGCCAACACTTTTGGATCCACCGTCACCGTATCTTCTTTTTTTGGCATCATCAGACGGTTTAGTAACGGCACAATAATAACCAAGGCTGCAACGATAATTAAATTATAACTCGCAAAGATAGTCGCACTCGTCGGAATAATACCAATTTTATCAACGAACGGATGGCCTTCTGTGGCAATCGATAGAGGAATCGATCCCGAGAATCCGGCATGCCAAATAATAAAACCAGAATAAGCACTGGCAATCAATAAGCGGTAATCGACATGTTCAACACGCTTCGCTAATTCTTTGGCGAATAACGCACCGATGACCAAGCCAAATCCCCAGTTGATCCAACTCGCTGCAAGCGAGACTAAGGTTACCAAAATAATCGCACTACCGGGCGACTTGGCAAAGCCGGCAAGTTTGCCCAATCCTTTTTTAAATATTGGGCTGCTTGCCAATACAAAGCCAGTGACGAGTACCAGTACCATCTGCATTGAGAACGCGAGTAATGCCCAGAAGCCCTCACCCCAATATGCCACCATCTGTACCGGTGAAGAATCGGTTAGACCTAAGCCCATACCAAAAATCACGACGGTTAAGATAATGACAAATAAAAATGGATCCGGTAAGTATTTTTCCATCAAACTATTCGAAAAACGCGTGATTCCCTTCATTGTAAAACTCCCTTTTTATTGAAAATCGTCCCTTACTTCTAACGCTAATGTTACCTCATTCTTCCTTTATATTCTTACTCATTCAGCAAGAATTAGCTCTTATTACGCTGTATTAGCGTCTAAAATCTTCTGTCTCATTAGTTAACAGAAAAAGTCTTTGCAGAGCGATATCGCTCTGCAAAGACTTCTAATGATCAACAACAGTTATCAAAATTTTTTATAAGCTCTCATAGTCTTTGATAATCTGTCAGATGCAATCAATAAATAGATAATATTTAAACTTTTATTTTTTCCACGATAAACAGCAGCAACATCTTTCACTCGCTTATGATAACAATGCGAACACTGACCCTCAATAATAATTTTCACTCTTAAAGGATATGATACTCATAGGCTCCTTTAAGTGTATGACAATGGTGAATCCAAGAGAAATAAAATTGGAGGATACAAACGTTTAATCTAATTATCAAAATAAAAATTAAATGAAATCTATTGATTTCAAACATCTATCTTAAACGTGTCATAAGCGAGTAACAGTTATCTTTATAAAGAATTCAATTGCTTTTACTTATCGTAGGATATAGATTTGAGGGAGCCGTGCGGACAAAATGATGGATTCATCGCCTTTCAAAAATAGCTAAGAAATTCAAGGATGACATAATGAAAAGCAATTCAACACTCAATGTAAAAGACCACGTAAAAGACCATGTAACCGAACAAGAATGGCAGATGCGAGTCAACCTTGCCGCTTGTTATCGATTGATTGCCTTATATGGCTGGGATGATTTGGTCTTTACTCATATTTCGGCACGTGTGCCAGATACTGAGGATGAATTTTTGATTAACCCTTATGGTTTACTATTTGAAGAGATTACCGCCTCTAGTCTGGTCAAAGTCAATCAAGCTGGTGAAAAAGTGTCGTCATCAGAATTCGACATCAATCCTGCAGGGTTTACCATTCATAGTGCCGTCCACGAAGCTCGTAGTGATGCCCATTGCGTTATCCACCTCCATACCAGCGACGGTGTGGCTGTATCTACCCAACAGCAAGGATTATTGCCTATCTCGCAACAATCCTTATTTCCATTATCTAACTTGACTTATCATGACTATGAAGGTGTTGCTTTGAACCCTGAAGAAAAAGTGCGCTTAGTGTCTGATCTTGGAGAAGCCAATTTCATGATTTTACGCAATCATGGTTTGCTCACTTGTGCAAGCACTGTGGCCGATGCCTTTTTAAACATGTACATCTTGCAAAAAGCGTGCGAGGTCCAAATCAAAGCGCAGAGCGGCGGCAGTGAATTAACCTTGATATCACCGCAAATATTGGCTGGCATTCAAGCGGCATCGAAGCAAGTAACTAAAGAAGCCAATGGTGATATTGCGTGGCCGGCCTTATTAAGAAAGCTGCACCGAACTGATCCGTCTTTTGAGGAGTGAGCCAATAATGATAACGCTGAATGAATGGCAACAACAGGGACAATTCGTATTTATTGACGGTCAGAAAATTTTTACCCGTCAGGGTGGAGATAAAAATGCGCCAGTATTACTGTTAATTCATGGTTTCCCCAGTGCCAGTTGGGATTGGGAAGGTATGTGGAAGAAGCTCACTGAGCATTATTACGTTGTCACTCTCGATATGTTGGGGTTTGGCTTGTCTGACAAACCCAAAGACGCGCGCTACTTAATTAGTGAGCAGGCTGATATTTTTGAGACTTTTTTGCAAAATCTTGGCATCCATGACTATCATATTTTGGCACACGATTATGGTGACACAGTCGCACAAGAGTTATTAGCTAGGCAAGTTAGTGGCAGTAGTGACAATAGTAAAAGGCGCATTGACAGTGTTTGTTTTCTAAATGGTGGCCTGTTTCCTGAGACTCACAAACCAATCTTGATTCAAAAATTATTATTGTCGCCCTTAGGTCCTTTGGTATCCAAATTCATTAATAAGCAGAAGTTTGCGGATAATTTACAACAAATATTTGGGCCAGCAACGCCGCCAACCCCTGAGGTCATCGAAACGTTATGGCAGCTGTTAACTCATAATAATGGTCTAGCAGTGATGCATAAACTGATTAACTATATACCACAACGTCAACAATATCGTGAACGCTGGGTAGACGCGATTATCAATAGCAGCATACCAATTAAACTGGTTGCAGGTGCCAAAGATCCCATCTCGGGTAAACATATGATTCAGCGTTACCGTGAATTGATCCCGAATGCCAATGTTGCTGAGATGTCAGCGTTGGGACATTATCCACAAATTGAAGATGCCGATGCTGTCACCGCCGAATACCTAAGCTTTAGAAGTAATGTGAATTAAAGAATATCTGCACCAAAATGAGCAAGGAAAGGTATGTGAAAAAGCGTCGTTAAGTGACTAGTCAAATCTCGCACTCGTCACCACTGTCAGCGGTCTGACATTACCGTCAGGCTTTGCTTCGACCTTCGACCTTTGGCATTTAACATTTAAAACTTAACACGCTTTAGATTCTGGTAGAGCATATTTGACGCTATCAACCACTTCATTACGCTGTTCAGTGATTAATTGATAACCTTTAACCATACCATTATAAGGTAGGTTGCCCTCGTGCTGCCGATAATGCTTGTAGATACTTTTTTTCACTATCGACGCTCGCTCAGACTCATCTAGTTTGGCAAATCCCTCTGGCAATCTTATATGAGCCAAGCGCGAAGCAGCACCACGAGCCATCCAGTTCACGTCCGCAGTAAACTCAAAGTTTACCTCTGCTCGCAAACTATATTTTGGCAACCGGCTAGGATAATGTGTTAAGTCATCTTTAATTTGGGCAATATCTTCTGCAAAAGGTGCATGAGGTATCTCAAGCACTGTAAATAATGCTATTAAAAACTCATCAGCAGTAAAATATTTATCAAGATAGCTGCTATCAAGCCCGAGATATTTGTTCGACAATACATGACGCAGTCGCTCACAAGCAGGAATGGTATGCTTGATAGGATAACCCATGGCTTTGACAATATCTTGCGGACGCAGCTCAAGTGTTGCTATCTGATTGATCGCATACTGTGCAAGAAGATGACGTGGATGATAATGACGAGTATATTTGGATTGGTTGGCAATGTGGCTCATGATATTGAACACCTTAGACTCCTGTAACTCCGACGAAAAACGTTGAAATAACCCCAAGTAGGCAAATAAAAACAGGCACAGATGAGGATGTCGGAGTACAGGCTCATGCGCTTTACCAGAATTGTTTTATATCGTGCTGGAAGTTGCAAGGTTTGTACGCTGTCATTAATTAAAATAACGGATGACGATACAAAACTGTTAAACCCACGATAGTGACTCAAGGATAATAGCATATCAGATACTAGAAAATAAATATGGATATTAATACGCTTTAGTAATCAAACAAGTATTAATGTCTTCCTATCATCGTAAAACTCTAAATATCTTTATATTTAAAAGAACTTTAGCAAAATCAGACGATAACTCAATAAAGTTATCCAATATAAAGTTATCCAATGATTCTTAGGCATTGACCTGCATGATATAAAGTCAGTCCCAGCTCAGTAAAGCCAGACTTAATGCCTCCAAAAGATATTTTTGCCTCTTCTAAAGTCTTAAATGGCAAGGGAATACTGTCCCTATTACCTGTCATTATATAATCTGCAAAGCACTTACCCATCAGCGTGCCTGTGGTAATGCCGCGACCGTTATAAGCCGTTGCTGTCAGTAAACCTTCAGCGGGTTCCATGACTCGAAAGATATGATCTTGCGTAAAGCCGAAGCTACCAGTCCACTCATACTGCCACTTAAATGCTGGTAAATCTGGATAATAGCTTTGTTGCACAGCATTGGCCCATGATTGATAAAAGGATTTTGGTTTAAGCTGCGTACCACCAACTGTTCCCAATAATAGACGATCATCGTCATCACGGCGAAAGCTAGACAAGGCCAAGCGTGTATCCCATGCCCCTGTTTTGTATGGCAAAATACGATCTGCCGCCTCTCCGCTGAGCGGCTCAGATGCAATCTGATAGTAATACACTAGATAAAACGTCTTTTTGATTTCTGTCCACTCGCCTTCGGTATAAGCGTTGGTTGCAATAATGACGCGCTCAGATTTCACGCGCGCTTTAGTGGTTCTTGTATACCAATGACCGTCTACTTTTTCTAGTGCCTCAACGGCTGAATGTTCGTAGATAGTGACACCAAGACTGGCCGCTACTTTGGCCAGTCCTCTGACATAAGCCAGCGGGTTTATGGTACCAGCACGGTGATCAAGTAGTGCCTTATTGATGTTCTTAGTCCCACAATACTCATGGCATTTGCTGCCGGTCAATACCTCAACATTCGCGCCGCGACGACTTAGCTGCTCGTATCTAACATCGACATCGACTTCACCTTTAGCGTTATGTGCCATGTGGATATTGCCAGCTTGAGTGGCTTGTGCATCGATATTATAACGCTTGATTAAGTCGAATACTAAGCTTGGGGCTTGTCCAAGGGCTTCAGTTAAACGCTCACCTGCTGCTTCACCTAGCGCAATATTCAAATCATCAGGGCGCGCCCAAGTACCTGCATTGACGAGCCCTACGCTTTTTCCTGAACCGCCACTGCCAATGGTATGGCTCTCTAAGAGGATAACTTTGACACCTTTTTCTGCCAAATGAATCGCAGCCGATAACCCGGTATAACCGCCGCCTATAATACAGATAGTTGCTTCAGTATCGCTATTCATCTGGCTGTAGGTATCAATAATAGGTGCGGTCATATTCCACAAACATTGCTCTTGCAACATCTTATATTCCTTATAAATTACACGTTGTCTACAGTGGAGAGCGTGCTTGTGTCGTTATTAACAGTAGGTTCTTCACGGGGAATAAATTTATCTAAGAATACCCATAGCAAGCCAAATAGCGGCGATAACCAGCAGGCAAAGGCAAAGGGCGCATAAGTAAGGGTCGCAATACCTAGTGTTGCCGCAACGAAACTACCACCCATGTTCCAAGGAATCAGAGGAGATAACAGAGTGCCGGTATCTTCAATAGAGCGCGTAAGCGTCGTGCGCTTATAGCCCATTTCTTGATATTTGTCTTTGAGTAGACGGCCTGGCAATACCAGTGTGGTATAGACGTCACCGATGAGCGTACCGACACCAAGAGTGCTGAGATAAGTGGTAATTACTAAGCCAAATCTTGATTTCACCATCTTATTAATTTTTGCCATGATGGCTTTGAGCGTACCGTAATGCTCAATGGCACCAACGAAGGCTAAGGCAAAGATGGTCAAGGTCACAACCCAAGTCATTGACATAATGCCGCCTTTAGACAGCAGTTGGTCGACGACAGCAAAGCCTGTCTCACTGACAAAGCCATTTTGTAGGACGTTAAAGATATCGTGAACACCCACGCCTTGCATAAAGAACGCGACTAAGCCTGCAACTACTACACCTGATAATACCGTTGGAATAGCGGGCATTTTCATTACCGCCGCAATGACAACGACTACAGCAGGTAATAAAGTAATCACGCTCAAGTTATAGTTGGCCGCTAGTGAGGTTTGAATTTCTTTGATCGAAGATAAATCGACATTTTCTGCACCGTAACCCATCCCAATCCAAGCATAGATAATTAATGCAGTCACCATGGCAGGTACAGTCGTTGGCAACATGCCGCGAATATGATCCCAAAGCTCAACACCAGCCGCTGCTGGCGTTAAGTTGGTGGTGTCTGATAGAGGAGACATCTTGTCGCCAAAAAAAGCACCAGAAACGATAGCGCCGCCCGTTAGTGACGGCGGGATTCCCAAGCCTAGCCCAATACCCATCATAGCAAGACCGACTGTACCAACCGTGCCCCAAGAGGTACCGGTTGCGACAGAAATAATGGCGCAGATAAGACAAACGGAGACTAGAAATGATGAAGGGGAAAAAATGCTAAAACCGTAGTATAAAATCGTAGGGACGGTACCAGCGATAATCCAAGCCCCGATGAGCATACCAACGCCCATCAAGATAATCATGGCCGGTAGACCAATTTTAACAACCTTTAAAAAGCGTTGTTCCATGCCGTCCCAATCACGGCCACGCAGCTTCATAAACAAGCCGGTGATTAAAAGACCGCAAGCTAAGGGAATGTGAGGGGTAAAATCTTTGAATACAAAAAACTGCACCATCAGAATAATGGCAGTCAACACCAGAGGTGCAATATCTAATAAAAAACTAGAAGACGGACCGTAGCCATCTTTAGCTTCGTCATAAGGTTTATCATCCATCATAAGACACCTACCTTCCTTAGTAGTGGTTACTGTTGTCATAGATATAACAGTAGTGGGAACAACCAATCCATGGCTGCTGATAATGCTAAAAAAAACGCTGAAAAGAGTACTAAAAAGGGAGTAAAAAAACCTGTTTTTGAAATCATGAATAGTTATTCATCACTTGCGCAGGCTTTCATACCAAAACAATAAATACTTAATAATTGGCTACCAAAACAATTGATACTTGGCTTGTTAAATAGGCGCTGAGCCTACTTAACAAGCGTCACATCACATCACATCACATTCTTACTAGCCAAAGTTGATGCCTTGCGCCAGTGGCAGCTCGGTTGAATAGTTGACCGTATTGGTCTGACGACGCATATAAGCTTTCCATGCATCAGAACCTGATTCACGACCACCGCCGGTTTCTTTTTCGCCGCCAAATGCGCCGCCAATCTCAGCACCGCTGGTGCCGATATTGACGTTGGCGATACCGCAATCACTACCGCGGTCACTGAGGAACGTTTCAGCTTCACGTAAGTCATTGGTAAAGATACAAGATGACAGCCCTTGTGGCACATCGTTTTGCATCGCTAGCGCATCGTCAAATTCTTTATAAGGCATGACATATAAAATAGGCGCAAACGTCTCACTACGTGCCACGTCATTTTGCTCATCAAGCTCAACAATCGCAGGGGTCACATAATAAGCATCGGGGAATTTATCCATCAGCACCCGTTCGCCGCCTGTGACTTTACCGCCAGTATTGCGAGCCTTTTCTAACGCCGCTTGCATATTATTAAAGCTGTCTTCATCAATCAGTGGACCGACCAAATTGCCTTCAAGCGGATGGCCGATGCTCACCGTCTCGTATGCAGACTTAACGCGCGGTAAGATATCGTCTTTGACCGACTCATGAACGAACAGACGGCGTAAGGTGGTGCAGCGCTGCCCTGCCGTTCCTACTGCTGAGAATAAAATGCCACGTAGTGCCAAATCTAAATCGGCAGTGGGTGCCAAAATCATGGCGTTATTACCGCCAAGCTCAAGCAAGCATTTACCAAAACGCTCAGCGACTTTTGGCCCCACTTCTCGGCCCATGCGCGTACTACCGGTGGCACTGACTAAAGCGATGTCTTTGTTTTCAACCAACGCATTACCTATATCGGTTTTGCCCAATATAATTTGCGATAAATGTGCTGGTGCTTCACCAAATTTTGCCAAGGCTTTTTCAAATAACGCTTGGCAAGCTAAGGCGACAAGTGGGGTTTTTTCTGAAGGTTTCCAGATGACAGGGTTGCCACAGACGATGGCCAGTGCCGTATTCCAAGACCAAACGGCGACTGGGAAGTTAAAGGCAGAGATGACGCCGATGACGCCAAGTGGATGCCATGTCTCACGCATGTGGTGACCTGGGCGTTCTGAGGCGATGGTTAGACCATAAAGCTGACGCGATACGCCCACGGCAAAGTCACAAATATCAATCATTTCTTGTACTTCGCCAAGGCCTTCTTCTTTGATTTTTCCGGCTTCTAGCGATACTAAGATACCTAAGTCTTCTTTGTGTTCACGCAGGACTTCACCCAACAGACGAATCAGCTCACCACGTTTAGGGGCAGGAACGACACGCCATTCTTGAAAGGCTTGTTTGGCATTTTGGATTTTATTATTAACATCATCAACGCTATCTAGAGTTATCTTGCCAATAACCGTACCGTCTATAGGCGTATTGACTTCAAAATCGCCATGTTGATATTGTTCTTCTTTGACACCCATGGCAGACATGTATTGCTTAATCATAATCAATCCTTTGCTTATTGGTATAATGGTTTACTACGTCCTTGACTGACTTATAAAATTACCCTGCTACCTACTAAGTTGCAAAATAATAAATTTCTTGCAGTCATTCCTTTTTGGAATGACGTAGTAATAAGTCGGCTATACGCTGGCTATTTTTAGCCTAAATTTTACTAAATATTGACACTAGACAGGCACTGCTCAAGGCTTTGCGCCTGCATCGCTTCATACAATGCCATCTCATCGTAAATGACTGCCCCCAAATCACGTTCAAACTCTTGTTGGCTTGAGTAACCATCATATTGGCTTGGCTGCGCCTGTTGCAGATTCGATTGAAAGATACCGGCGGCACTGACAGGCAAAAAGTCCTCATAAACGATGGGTTCAATGCGAAGCACTTCATCATTAATCAGAGCAGTCAGCTTAGCATTAGGCAGTTTATTCAAATCATCATTGCTTAAGCTGCCGGCCAACAACGCTTGACCGTCCTCAGAATCAAGGGTGCTGTCCGTCAACTGGTAATAAAAATACGCCAGCCCCTCATCGTGTAGAGTTTGATAATCATCAGGAAAAGCGGTAAATACCTCAGTTAAAATTTGATTATACTGAGCCGCATTGTCCTCATTTGGGGTAGCACCAAGCTGGCGGCGAGCTGCGGCCAATAATTCATCATAAAGCGCGCGGCCCTTTTGTGTTAACGCCACACCGCGTTGCTCAATCTCTCCAAAGCGCGCGGTATGATGCCCTTGCTCGTACTCTTCATGGCTAGCGTCTGAGTTATTAGCAACTTTAAAGCCAACCGCTTCTTGTAGCGCTTTAAAACTGGTTTGCCTTAATAAGATAGGACACGCTCTACGCGGTGGCCCTTCGATAATGGCTTTTGAGGGTATGCCTCTTGCTTGCATGCCTTGTTGTACGGCATCAATATCCAAGGTTCGAGGCGTTAAATGATTGATATGTGGACCCTTAAAGCCGACCACATCAGCGACGAGCGGATGCTGATTTAATAGACGCTGATAGAGCGCTTTTGCCACCGGCGTTTTATCATGCCAACGAAATGTCTCTAACGCTTCTTGGACAAATTGCTCTGCTTGCTCAGTAGTCAAACCACCTTGCGCCTCAAAGACTTCAATAAGCTCAATGACGCCAGTAGTGAATATCTGACGCTGCGCCAGTGTGGCCGTGGCTTCTTGTTGTAAATTTTCATCGGCAATCAAATCTAAACGCAATAACGAGGTAAAAACGCGAAAGGGGCTTTTATGCAATGAATGCGAGTCAAGTGCGCGAAAAGCTGTTGAATGCACCGGCACGCCAGCAGGCGCTAAATCGTAGTAGCCGACAGGGTGCATACCCATCACGGCAAAAAGACGGCGCATCATGCTCAGCTCTGCTGCGCTACCTAGCCTAATTGCCCCGTGACGCTCCATGCTTAGACGCTCAATCTCGCCCGTATGCAGCAGTTGTGATTTAATATCGGGATGTGAGGTTAATACTTCGACATTGACATCACTGACCAAATCAACCAAATCGCCGTATAGCGGCACCTCATCTTGGTACATCGCTGACATGGCCATAGAGAAATCATGGCGGATATCATCGCTGCAGATAAAATCCTTATCTGGACTGACGCTACTATTTTTCACAAATAAACATCCTTGTAATAGAGTTAATAAATCTTTAGCTTAATAATAAGTATTTTGTTTCGAGCATTTGGTTATGACGATGCGCTATCTATCCTCAGCACGCCTAAGCACTCCTAAACATTAAGCGGCAGGCAATCCATCAGGAAGCGCGATGAGTACCTCTTTTAGAATATCCAACCCTTCTTTTAGGGTGTCAGAATCTATGGTAAGTGGCGGTAATAAGCGAATGATATGGCGATATTGCCCACTTGGCATCAGCAATAGACCACGCTCGCGGGCTTTGGTTAATACTTGCGCCATCACACTTGGATGCACATCATGCTCAGGATGGCGCAGCTCGATACCGCGCATCGCACCGATACCAGTAAGACCAAATAACCAAGGTGAGATACCTTCTTGCTGCCATTGGCTGATGGTCGTCTCAATCGTCTGGGCATAATGCTTGGCTGACTGCCAAACGTCATTAGCTTGCATGATATCAAGCGTGGCATTGGCAGCGGCGCAAGCAACTGGATTGCCAGAATAAGTACCGCCCAAACTGCCTTTAGGAAGACCATTGACCACACTAGCCTTGCCGATGACTGCGCCTAATGGCAAGCCGCCTGCGATACTCTTGCCAAGTAAAATAAGGTCAGGCTCAATCCCTAAATGGGTAAAAGCAAACGGCGTACCCGTACGACCATAACCGGATTGAATTTCGTCCATGATGAGTAACATGCCGTGCTCATCACAAAACTTACGTAGATATTGCGCAAAGGTGGGCGATAACAATTGAAAACCGCCTTCCCCTTGTACAGGTTCGACGATGATGGCACCGATATTATCGATATCGGTTTCTACCATAAATAAACGCTGGAGCGCATCAATCGCTTGCTCGTCGCTGATATTGTTATCGGGGCTGGGAAAAGGAATATGATAAACGCCGCTCCCTAATGCACCAAGCCCGCGCTTATAAGGCGCGACCTTACCATTGAGATTGACCGCAGCCAGTGTGCGCCCATGAAAGCCACCATCAAACGCAATGACGCCTGTGCGACCCGTCTTCATGCGTGCTATCTTTATAGCGTTTTCGGTTGCTTCTGCGCCGCAGTTGGTGAGCATCCCTGCCAGATCGCCGCTAATAGGCACAAGCTCACACAATCGCGGCATAAAGGTTTGATACGGCTGATGCGCTGCCGCATTGTAGGCATAGTGAATCAGCGCCTGGGCTTGCTGAATGATGGCGTCAACGATGTGAGGATGGCAATGACCAAAGTTTAAAACGCCGATACCGCCGACAAAATCGATATAGCTGCGGTCATTGTCGTCCCAAACTCTGGCATTTTTGCCTTTGACGAGCGTGAGCGGATGCACCATCGTAAAGGCATCGGTCACGTTATAAAGCTTGTCCATGATGAATCTCTATCTCTTCCTTGAGTTAGACTCATTTCAACAAAACATCATTCCGGCAGCAAACGAATAATAGTTGTGGTGGCATTCCTTTTTGTCATTGCCAGTAAATTAGCTCCCTAAACGAATCCTTTAAAAACAAAAAACTGCGTATCAAGGCAGTTTTTTTGTTTAGCTTGTTAAGTTTTCACAGCAAACAACTTTGTAGGATAAAATAACAAGACCAGTGCTATAAAAAATACTTTAGGTTATAAATAAACGTAAGTGACATTATAAAACCAACCCTAACGCCTTTTCACGCTCATCTGAGATTGCTAAATAAGCCGTAATCCATTCTAAAACCGCTTTGACCTTATGCGATTGCCCTGAAGCAACAGGATAAGTCACATAATAGCTGCCGCGACCCTTTGCCGCATAATCCCACGCCAGCACTAAAGCGCCTGATTGTAGCTCGGGCTCAACCAAACGTAACGGCACTAAGGCTATACCATAGCCCAGTAAGGCGGCAGAAATACAAGCATGGAAAGTCTCAAAACGTGGACCTACAAAGGTGCCATCGACGCTGATATCTTTTTGCTTAAAGTACTCATACCACGCACTTAAGCGCGAACTTATTTGCAATAACACATAGTCATTTATACACTCAGTACTCAGTGTTTTATCTCGCAAATACTGCGGCTGACAGACCGCAACGCAGTATTCATCGAACAGCTTTATGGCCTCCATATTGCTCCACATGCCATCACCATATAAAAAAGCAATATCGACATTTTGGTCTTCAGAAAAAAATGGCCCCGCCAGCTCTTTAATATCCAAGTTAATAAGCGGATATTCTTGACTAAAGCCACTGAGTGCTGGAATCAACCAACGGGCACAAAATGTCGGATGTGAGACGATTTTTAGCAGCTCGGTATTACTGCTATGCGACATCAAATTGGTGGTCGCCACCTCGATATGTTTTAAAATCTCTAATACTTCAAGATAATATGACTTGCCAGCAGGGGTCAGTGAAATCCGGTGCGGCGTCCGATAAAACAAAGACAGGTTTAGCATCTCCTCCAACTGCGCCACTTGCTTACTGATAGCGCTTTGGGTCATGTGCATCTCTTGCGCCGCGTTAGTAAAACTCAAATGACGGGCAGCGGTCTCAAAACATTGCAGCGCCGTCGTTGAAGGGTATCGTCTAAAGGCTAATGGTTTATTGGTGTCGGTTTTCATAGATTGCTTTTCTTTTATCCCATCTTAGTAAAATATCAATGATTATTTAAAATCACGTTATCAGGCATTCCTAGCCTATGCCTATCCTTATGGCGTCATCATACCTATATTCAAGCGTAAATAGCGATACCTCACTATAAGCACTATGTAACTGACACTGATGCCATCATCGGATTTACTTAACCATTCAACCAGTTACTCGGTCGCCAATTTTAAAGACTCTCCTACAAAAAAACGGTCGATTCCTGATAAAATAGTAGGGTCTGATGATAGGCTCTGACATACCGCAACTGATTTGCTATCTTGCCCTCCTCTTTTTCATCATTACGACCTATGCCGCCATGTATTTCCGACATCACGCTTAAACTCATGAATTATTTTTCAGCTAATTTGCACTATTAGCGCCTTCTTTATTTGTATTGGATCATATGAAACATAACCTTGAGGTGAGCGCAAATGCTCGCCGAACTCAGTATTTCCAAGTATTTTTGATGGGCGTCAGCGCCTTTATTATGAATACTACCGAATTTGTCCCCGTTGCCCTATTAAGTGACATCGCCCAAGATTTTTCCATCACTACAGCAGAAACTGGCTGGATGTTGACGCTGTATGCGTGGATTGTCGCGGCCATGTCATTGCCATTGATGCTGCTCACCAGCCGATTTGAGCGTAAAAGCTTACTTTTGGGCTTGTTTGTGGTTTTTATTGCCAGCCATGTGTTATCAGTATTTGCTTGGAGCTTTGATATATTGCTGATTAGCCGTGTTGGTATTGCACTTTCGCACGCGATATTTTGGTCAATCACCGCAGCGATTGCGATACGCGTAGCACCAGAAGGCAAAAAAGCACTGGCACTTAGCGTACTTGCGACCGGTACTTCATTGGCGATGGTGCTCGGCGTGCCACTAGGGCGCTTAGTCGGTCAATGGTTTGGTTGGCGGGCAACCTTTGGCGGTATTGGCGTGATTGCTTTTATCGTGTTTATCTTGCAAGCCAGGCTATTGCCAACGCTACCAAGTATGTTTGAAGGCTCGTTTAGAAAAATCCCAGAATTGCTCAAAAATCCCTTATTGGTCTGTTTGTATCTACTCATTTTACTGGTCTTTACCGCGCACTATACCGCTTACTCTTATATCGAACCCTTTATGCGACAGGTTGGCGCTATTAGTGAAAACGCCGTGACGGTTGTCTTGCTATTATTTGGAGTAGCAGGGATTGCAGGCAGTGTGATATTCAGTCGCTGGGGTGATCGTTTTAATACCAGATTGATGCTGATATCGATCATATTAATGCTGATATCTATGCTGGTACTATTGTTTGCCGTGACCTCTATCTGGGCGCTGAGTTTCATTGCGTTACTGTGGGGCGCGGCGCTGATGCTGCTGATTATCTCTATGCAAGCCAAAGTCATCATGGTCGATGTCACGGCGCAAGACATGCTGATGTCGATGTTCTCAGGGATTATTAATTTAGGCATTGGCGCAGGTGCGCTGTTTGGTGGTTATGCAGTAACGCATATTTCAATATCAAGCGTCGGCTATGTTGGTGCCGCTATCGCCAGTGTGTCACTGCTACTGATGTTATTTATGATAAAGCGCTTTCCTGAATTAAGTAGAAGACTTGGTTAGCTAAAAATTTGATAGTAAATAAGCCTATACACAATGCCAGCCAATTAAATGGGCTGGCATTTTGCTGTTTGGCTTATTAAAAAACCGAGTAAGCCGTTTATTTAAAAATCTACCTTACCGCGTAAAGCTTTGGTCTTACCGCGCTGGGTTTTTTGATCGACGCGTTTACGTTTGGCATTTCTGCTAGGTTTGGTCGCTTTACGGGTTTTATTGACATGAGTGGCTTTTATAATAAAGCTTTGCAGCCGCTCCGAGGCATCAATTCGATTACGTTCTTGGGTACGAAACTGCTGCGCTTTAATAATAAGCACACCTTCTTTGGTGATTCGGCTGTCTTTGCTGTCCAATAAACGCTGCTTAATGACATCGCTTAAGCTTGAGGCATGAATATCAAAACGCAAATGAATCGCAGAAGAGACTTTATTAACGTTTTGCCCGCCTGCCCCTTGCGCACGTATGGCGCTAATCTCTACTTCACTGTCATTCAGGCTAATGGTATTGCTGATAAAAATCATAAAATACTTTTATAAATGATTGATAGATAAGGTTAATGATAAAGCATTCCCAGTTAACGCGCCACTTGCCCGCTTAATAGCGGCCAAAACGCCGTATTTCTTAACCTCTATAATCTGCAATTTATCGGGTAAACCTTATAAATGTTATCGTTTGACGTTGCTGTGTCTATCCTCTGTGTATAAAGCGTAAGCCTGCGCAGTGATTTGATTTTAAGGTGGTAGGATGACTTTAAGCAGATACGATATTAAAAGAACACAGTATCAAACAGACACGGTATTGTTGAATCAAAGCGTTAACAAGCCGTTTTTAGTCAAAGGAATAAGCGTTGTATGACGACCAATAATAACAAATCTAATCATAAAAAATCTAACACTTCTCTCAAAAACCACAACCTTACCGCTGCACAAAGCATTCAAGTTAGGGGCGCGCGGGTGCACAATCTCAAAAATGTCGATGTGGATTTACCGCGTAATGCGTTGGTCGTTTTTACCGGTATATCAGGCTCAGGCAAATCGTCACTGGCATTTGGTACCTTGTTTGCTGAGTCGCAACGCCGCTACCTTGATTCGGTATCGCCCTATGCACGGCGCTTGATTGACCAAGTTGGCGATCCTGATGTCGATTCGATAGAAGGCTTACCGCCCGCCGTCGCCCTGCAACAGCAGCGCGGTACGCCGTCGGTACGTTCATCGGTTGGTAGCGTGACGACGATTTCAAATGGTCTACGCATGCTGTACTCGCGAGCAGGCGAATACCCTGCTGGGCAAGACATGCTATATGCCGATGCCTTTTCGCCAAATACGCCAGAAGGTGCTTGCCCTACTTGCTCAGGTATTGGCCGCGTGTTTGAGGTCACAGAAGATTTGCTCGTGCCTGACAAGACGAAAACCATTCGAGAACGCGCCATTGCTGCTTGGCCACCAGCATGGCAAGGGCAAAATCTGAGCCGGATATTGACCACACTTGGCTACGATATCGATAAACCTTGGAACACCTTACCCAAGGAAACCCGCGATTGGATTTTATTTACCAATGAAACCCCAGAAGTGCCGGTTTACCCAGAATACAATCTCGAGCAAGTACGCGAGGCGATTAAAAAAGGTGAAAAACCCAATTATAAAGGCACTTTTACCAGTGCAAAAAATTTCGTCTTACATTCTTTTGCCACCACCCAAAGTCCACGTACCAAAAAACGCGTGGCGCAGTTCATGCAAATTTCAGAATGCCCAAGCTGCCATGGCAAAAAGTTAAAACAAGAATCGCTGTCGGTTAAATTTGCAGGGCTTGATATTGGCGAGTTGTCACAATTAACCTTGACTGAACTGGCGCTAAAACTTCACGACGCTGCCAATAAAAAACTCAGCGATGATATGCCCGACCGTGAAAAAGCCATTGTTGCCAAGCGTATTACCAGCGATATTTTATCGCGTGTAGAAGCGTTAACCAGACTTGGGCTAGGTTACTTATCGCTTGAACGTACCACGCCTACCTTATCGCCCGGTGAGCTACAGCGCCTAAGACTTGGCACTCAAATTCGCTCTAAACTATTTGGCGTGGTTTATGTACTCGATGAACCGTCCGCTGGCCTGCATCCTGCCGATACTCAGGCGCTATTAGGCGCTCTAGATGAACTGGTAGCGGCGGGTAACTCATTATTCATTGTCGAGCATGATGTCAGTGTCATTCGCCATGCCGATTGGATAGTCGATGTCGGACCAAAAGCGGGCAGTCATGGCGGTGAAATCATCTATAGCGGCCCTGTCGCAGGCTTGCAAGATATCTCTGATTCTTATACTGGACAATATCTTTTTCATGGGGATTCCAAAAATAAAAAATCAAAAGCCCAGCAACCAAAAGCCCAGCAATTAACAAGCCAGCAGCCAAGACAACCTAATCATTGGCTAAAACTTGCCAATATCGAGCGTAATAACTTACAAGGGCTAGATGCGGCATTTCCTTTAGGGGTATTAACCACAGTGACGGGCGTTTCAGGTTCGGGGAAATCGAGTTTGGTCAGTCAAGCGTTGGTTGAACTGGTCTACAATGCGCTAGGGCAAAAAACCGTGATTGAAGCACCCACCGATGAAGCGGCTTTACTGGAGCAAGAACAAGAAACGCCAATAGGCGGTGAGATAGTCAGTGGTATGGAGCATATCAAACGCTTAGTCACTGTCGACCAAAAAGCCATCGGGCGCACACCGCGCTCAAATCTGGCCACTTATACTGGACTGTTTGACCATGTGCGCAAGTTATTTGCTGCCACCAAAGTAGCAAAAGCAAGGCACTATGATGCTGGACGTTTTTCATTTAACGTTAAAAAAGGACGTTGCCCAAATTGCGAAGGCGTCGGTTTTGTCAGCGTTGAGCTGCTATTTCTGCCGAGTGTTTACTCGCCTTGCCAAGTGTGCCACGGTCAGCGCTACAATGACGAAACCTTAGAAATTACTTATCAAGGCAAAAACATCGCTGAAGTACTCGATTTGACAGTCGAAGCGGCTTCTGAATTTTTCGTTGATGATGCCCCAATAATGCGCGCCTTAGATGCCTTGCTAAAAGTTGGGCTTGGCTATCTAAGACTTGGGCAACCAGCAACCGAGTTGTCTGGTGGCGAAGCACAGCGTATCAAACTTGCTACCGAACTGCAGCGTACCCAGCGCGGCGATACGCTGTATGTGCTCGATGAACCAACGACTGGCTTACATCCTTCTGATGTCGCGATGCTGATGGCACAGTTAAATGGGCTGGTCGCAACTGGTAATACGGTGATTATGGTTGAGCACGATATGCAAGTCGCTAGCAACAGCGATTGGATTATCGATATGGGTCCGGGTGCTGGTGATGAGGGCGGTCTTATTGTGGTAGAAGGCACGCCAGCAGAAGTCGCAAAGTCAAAAACCAGCCGTACTGCGCCTTTTTTACTTTTTTAGCCTATTTCGGCGCACTCTATTAACAACCTTTTATCCACTCAGCAACTGACGGCAGCGCTCGATTACGGGCGCATCGACCATCTGACCTGCTATTTTAAACACCGCTTGTCCGCTTCTGTCGTACTCTTCTAGCACTTGTTTGGCAAATGACAATTCGCTCTCTGTTGGTTGTAAAGATGCTTGCACGGTGGCGACTTGCTTGGGATGAATACACAGCATCCCTGACATGCCCATCTGTGACCAAAGCTGTACTGTAGCACTTAAACCTTCGTCGTCCTTAAAGTCAGGATAAACCGTATCAATAGGCGCTAATAATTGATGTACTGTTGCCGTTAAGATTAATTGATAGCGAATCTGATTGGCGATGATGTCTGCTGCTGGCGTTCCAACAGTGACACCCAAGTCATTACACAAATCTAAAAAACCATAGCTAAATGTCAACAGCCCTGATGCTTTTGCCATCTCGTCTATCTGATACAGACCAAGCGCACTTTCTATTAAGGCAATTACCGATAAGTTAGTGGCTTGATAAACTGCTTCAATATCCGATGCTTGTTCGGCTTTCGCCAATACGACACCCGCCAGATTAGGCAGCTGTTGGCACAATTCTAAATCCTTTTTATACTCATCACTACCCGCTTTATTGATACGTAGCCAAATCGGTCGTGGGTTTTGTACATTATCCTGCTCGTCATAATAACTTTTTACAGAGTCGCGAGCTTGCGTTTTATCTTCGCAGGCGACCGCATCTTCTAGATCGACAATCACTGCATCTGCGCCGCTCACAAAGGCTTTTGCTACTCTATCGATTCGAGTCGCAGGGACAAATAGCCACGTCTTCGTTTTTATATGATTGTTTATCATTACATTATGATGAGGCTGCTTTTTATCTTTAATAGGACTTTTCATATTTGCTTCTATTGTGGTTTCTATTGTTGTTTTCATCGTTATCCTCACAATTAATCGCCCGTAGTCATCCATCTATTTGTGACCAACATTCACGTTATGGCGTTGATTTTTTGCTATGGGATTTGCGGTAATGACTGGGTGACTGCCCGTAACGCCGCTTGAATGCACCACTAAACGAGTGATCTGACGCATAGCCTACCAATTCACTAATCTTGCTAATTGAATACTGTTCTTGCCGCAAAAATCTTGCCGCCAGTCGCAAGCGATAGTGACTCAGATATGCCAGCGGCGTGATACCAACGGACTGCTTAAAACGCTCATTAAGTCCTGAGCGCGACAGCCCAGATGCTTTTGCTAGGCTCTGTAGCGTCCAAGCATCTTCTGGGTAGCGGTGCATCAAATAGAGGGTGTTTGACAGGCAAGGATCTTTTAGGGCAGCTAGCCAGTTGCCATTTTCATCTCCGTTTCTAATGGCATTATTTTCACCACTGTTGTCGGCATCAATGTTTATCTGCCATGGATGATCAATCCACGATGGCGTACTGTCTAGGGTATTATCCGTAGCGTGATTTATGCTGTCATTAAATCCTGATGCCATTTCTAGCTGTTCGACATACTCGCGTATACATTCAATCATCAACATGCCAGCCAAGCGCTCAAGCATCGTGGTTTTGCCGGGGCGCTGCAAGCTCACTTCTAATAAGAAAAACTGCAACCCAATATTCACCACATCATTGTAAGCCGAGTGCTTTTGGGTCACTGGCGGCAGACTGGCTGGCAACGCAGATAGCAAAGGTCTTGCCATATCGGTGTCAAACTGACTGCGTAACACAATAAATTGAGTCTCATTATCTTGCATATGATTAGTTTGAGTATGCTTAGTTTGAACATGGTTACCTTGGGCAATAATTTTATGACCGCTATCTGTATTGTCAATCTCTAAGCCAATCTGACCTTCAGTGTGTGCAGGCATGATTGTTTTAGCCGTTAGATTAGACACCATTGGTGCTGATTGACAGACATAGCTGTCTTGTGTGGTCAACATCATCATATTGTTGGCTGTGATCACTTGCCTGTCATTATTATCATTACCATAGCACAGATGCACCTCGCCACTGATAACCACAATAAAGCTCAAATAGTCATCCTGTCTACTCTGTACCAGTTGCCAAGAGCCGCGCGCATTGACAGTGATATATTGCACCTTTTGCAAATGCATCTCATCAAACAATCGACTTAAAATATCCATATTTTAGACCAATACTAGGGTGTGTCATCATTTAGATTGTGAGGCTTAAAATGAGGAAAATTTCAGCCAAACAAGGAAGTAATTGCCGTAAATATGAACATATTGACAAGATTGCTGACGATGTTTGGCAAAATTTAGCCATTTTAAGACCACTAAATGTATCAATATGCTAATTGATGACACGCCCAAACTACTCACTTCAAAGAGCGTTATCAACGTTAATTACCGTATATACGCTATGTATAAGTTCTCAACATAACGAAGCCCGACGATTAAATCTGAATATATTTGCACTTTTGGACACAAAGTGAGATTTTTTTGTCAATCAACGCCGTCTTGAATGATATCAAAGGTCATAATAAATTATCAGAATTTTGATTGATACTATAGTCAATTCGATATAAAACCGATACGCTAATATTACCAGTGCTACTGGTATAAATTTTACTTGCATGCTGTGTCTGCGCTGACAGAGGCTGCGCAAAATTCATCCCAGCAGCACTGTATTTTTTATAGTGATTCAACTATATATAAATGGAACGGTTTGAAGTGGCTATCAGGCAATCAAGTAAGAGTGCAATAAATAATAGACTGGATAAGTCTGAGACCGTTTCTGATTTATAGAAGCTTAACTATACAAGGACCGTATAATGACTAAGACATTAAGCATCAAAGAACATGCCATCATTCAAGATGCGATGGATGGCTCATTATGGCGCGACCCAAAAAGGCGGTTTTGGTTGTGTAGTCCATCACTGCCTCTATTAGGCTGCTTGTTCGCGTTAGGATTACGAGATCAAAAAGGTTTTGAGCTTAAAAATACAGCGCTGGCGTGGGCAGGGACTATCTTGATCCACGGTATCATACCGTTGGCGGATGTGTTGGTCGGTCGAGATGATAGCAACCCACCTGATAGCGCTATGCAAGCGCTTGCCCAAGACCCCTATTATAAGTGGATTGCTCATGCTTTTATACCGTTACAATATATGGCTTTTGGACTGTTGGCTTACCAGTATAGTCAGCGAAAATTGCCTTGGTATAATCGTTTAGGCGTTGCCTTGACAGCAGGAATCGGCAGTGGTATTGCGATTAATACCGCGCATGAGCTTGGCCATAAGTCTGACCACTTAAATCGTACTTTGGCGCGCGTCAGCCTTGCACCAGCGGCCTATGGACATTTCGCCATAGAGCATAATTTCGGTCATCACCGCTGGGTCGCGACCCCAAAAGATCCAGCCAGTAGCAAGTACAACGAGAGCTTTTGGCAGTTTTTGCCGCGTACGGTGTTTGGGGGTCTACGTTCCGCCGTAAACATTGAAACCGAACGGCTCGCCCGTCGACAAAAAGGCTTTTGGAGTAAAGACAACGAGCTGTTGCAAGGTTGGGCGATGTCGGCGGTACTTTATGCCACCCTTTATAAGGCTTTTGGCAAAAAGTTTCTACCCTTTATTGGCTTGCAGGCGGTATACGGCTTTAGTCTGTTAGAAGTGGTGAACTATCTAGAGCACTACGGTCTGCTCAGAGAGCAAGACGATAACGGGCAGTTTGAGCGTACGCAGCCGGAGCACAGCTGGAATAGTAATCACACGGTGACCAATTTGTTTTTGTATCAGTTGCAGCGCCATTCTGATCACCACGCGCATCCAAGCCGCGCTTATCAATTGCTCAGACATTTTGAGGAAGCACCGCAACTGCCGATAGGTTATGCCACGATGATTATGCCCGCCTATATCCCGCCACTGTGGTTTGCTATTATGAATAAGCGTGTCAGAGCACATTATGGTAATGATATGAGTAAAATTAATATGCACCCCAAGCCATTGAGTCCATTAATGCAGCGGACGACGAATATCATTGAAAAGGGCTTACACTTATTAAATCGCCTCATATCAAAACGTGCGAGTAGATAAATTTAAAGCAATGAGCTGAAAGTAGTGAACTAAAAGTAATGAACGTTGAGACATAAAAAAACACGTTACTAATGAACGTGTTTTTTATTATAAAAATATAGCGATAGTGATAAACGGATTAAGCCAACATGCCGCCATCAACCACGACCGTCGCGCCCGTGGTATAACTTGACGCGTCAGACACTAGATATAAAACTGTGCCAGCCATCTCGTCAGGATTAGCCACGCGCCCTAACGGTATCGCATGTAATGCCATCTTTAAGACTTTATCATTGGTCGTTAATGCCGAAGCAAATTTGGTATCGGTCAGACCCGGTAATAACGCATTAACGCGAATATTTAGTGGGCCACATTCTTTAGCAAAGGCTTTAGTCATACTGATGACAGCAGCTTTGGTGATTGAATAGATACCTTGCTTGTCACCCGCGACCAAGCCATTGACCGAGGCAGTATTTAGAATCACCCCGCCGCCCTGCTCGCGCATCATTTTGCCTGCTGCCGTCGACATAAAGAAATAACCGCGAATATTGACTTCGACAGTTTTATCAAAAGCCGCTAAGTCGGTATCTAAGATATGGCCGTAATAAGGGTTTGCCGCGGCGTTATTAACTAAAATATCAATCTGACCAAATTCGCTTTTGATATGCTCAAAAATCGCCTCAATCTGATCCATATCACCCACATGACAAGCAAAGGCGCTGGCTTTATGACCGTCGGCGACGATGCTATCAGCGACCGCTTGGCAAGCATCAATCTTACGGCTAGAGACAATCACATGCGCGCCTCTTGACGCCAATAAGCGGGCGATAGATTCGCCAATACCACGACTGGCACCAGTGACTAAAGCAATCTTGCCGGTTAAATCAAATAAATCTTTCATCGTTATTCCTTATATTTTGAATTAGCTATTCAGTTTTCAATTTTTTATCGTAACCACTTAATAAATTATAGTCGAAAAACTGCAAATCTATTACAAGGCAGCTGAGTGTAGATAGTATCTATTTTATACAAGCCAGTACATTGAGCGAGGCTAACAGCGTAATGATTTAGCAGTTATTTGACTATTAAGCCAACATACCGCCATCGAGGGTAAACGCATGACCATTCATAAAGCTGCTTTCATCACTCGCGAGCCAAGCAATCGCGCCAGACACTTCATCGACTTTACCTAAACGGCGTAATGGACTGGCATTAATAGTGGCTTTTTGCGCGCGCTCGCCCATCTTCGCCATGGTATTCTGCACCATTGGCGTATCAATAAAGCTTGGACATACGGCGTTAAAACGAATATTGACGCGCGCATATTCATGAGCAGCAGACTTCGTCAGTCCCATCACGCCATGTTTGGCAGCGCTATAAGCTGATAGCAACGGCGCAGAACGAAGTCCTGCGATTGATGCCACATTGATCACATGTCCACCGCCATTCGGAGCCATACAAGTGACGGCGGCACGCATACAATGCCAAACACCCTTTAAATTAACGGCGATATTGCGGTCAAAATCCTCATCGCTTAGCTCATGCATCGGTGCAGGCTGATGGTCGATGCCCGCATTATTTACCACCACATCAAGACCACCCAGCGTTTCCATGGCAAAGGTAAATAATGCGCGCACTTCGTCGCCACTCGTCACATCAACTTTTTTAAAGACGATACTATTGCCCGCATCTTGACCTTGCTTGGCAACGGCTGCGCCCATCTCTTCGGCCATATCACCGATCACGACTTTCGCACCGCGACTGGCTAACAATAACGCACTTGCCGCACCAATGCCAGACGCACCGCCCGTGATTAAAATACGTTTACCAGAAACGTTACTGGCTACGTCTGATGCAATTCCATTTGTATTCAGTGTCATGATTTATCCCTCTACCTTAAGTACCAGTTTGCCGAAATTTTCACCTTTAAAGAGCATCATCAACGTATCAGGGAAAGTCTCGATACCTTCAACGATATGATCTTTTACTTTTAACTCACCCGACTGAATCCAGCCAGCAATCTCTTTCATCGCGATTGGATACTCTTTGATATTATCAAAGACAACGATGCCTTCCATACGGGCACGATTGACCAATAATGACAGATAGTTTGACGGCCCTTCTACCGCTGTGGTGTTGTTATATTGGCTAATCGCACCGCAAATCACGATACGCGCGCGCAGATTAATTTGGGTCAGGACGTCATTTAAGATATCGCCGCCTACGTTGTCAAAGAAGACATCTACCCCATTTGGACAAGCTTGCTTTAAGCCTTTTTTGACATCCTCATTTTTATAATCTACCGCAGCATCGAAGCCTAGCTCATCGACTAAGAATTTACATTTCTCAGCACCGCCTGCGATACCAACGACACGGCAGCCTTTTAGTTTTGCAATCTGTCCAACCAAGCCACCGACCGCACCCGCAGCACCAGAGACGACCACTGTCTCGCCAGCTTTTGGCTCACCTGTTTTTAATAAGCCAAAGTAACCGGTCATACCCGGCATACCGAGCACGCCTAAGTAATAAGATAAGGGTGCAAGGTTTGGATCGACTTTGTATAACCCAGTACCATCACTGACCGCATACGACTGCACGCCATTATGACCACAGACATAATCGCCGATGGCAAACTTCTCATGCTTACTTTCAATGACTTCGCCCACGGTACCCGCACGCATGACATCACCAATTTGTACCGGCTCGATATAAGATTTGGCATCGTTTAACCAGCCACGCATCGCTGGATCCATCGAGATATACTCAATTTTTATCAACAGCTCACCATCTGAGATAGTCGGCAGTTCTGTCTCGGTATACTCCCACGTATCAGCGTTTGGTTCGCCCACAGGTCTTGCTTTGAGTCGCCACTGCTTATTCATCTTTTTGTTATCAGTTGTCATTATTTATTCCTTTAAATTTTTATAAAAAGCCATTGGTATCGTTTGCTTAAAAAGAGTTTATTCAAAATAAGCCAAATATATTAAAAAGCGTTCTTCTGGGATAAATTTTTCTCGCTTGCTGTGCGCTTTGCACTCCAGAGGCTTCGAAAAATTCATCCCAGCATCACATTAGTCGTATTGTTCAGGCATGTTCTTATATTGAAAACATTCCAAACAATTACTTAAAACCATTCTGCTTGCATATTGGTACATACTGCATTGTCGTTATTTAACAGCTCAATATCGCGCTTGATTAACGGCAATTCCCAATCGATAAAGTATTTTGCCGCCTGTATTTTGCCATGATAGAAGTTTTGTTTCTCAACATCCGTGGTTTCACTAATTTCGCTTAGCAATTGCTCAGCTTTGCTGGCTTGGCGAATCCAAATCCAGCTGACCACAATGGAGGCAAAAATATTCATTAGTGCTTGTGCATTACCCGTTAATGTAAGTGCTTTTTCCGTTTGCAGGATTTTGCTTAAATGCACGAGCACTTCATGCATATGACCCATATAAGGCATCAATTTACCGGCAAGTTTGGCAGTTTCTGGTGTGCTGATACTTTCTAAGTCTTGGGTAATTTCACGTTTTAGAATTTGAATACCAAGACCCTTGTTTTGCCATAACTTACGGAATGACAAATCTAACGCTTGCACGCCATTTGTGCCTTCATGAATGGGATTGAGACGATTGTCACGCCAAAACTGCTCAGCCTGATACTCACGCGTGTAGCCTGCACCGCCCAATACTTGAATACCTAAATCATTGGCTTTCGGCCCATATTCAGAGGGCCATGCTTTTAATACTGGGGTTAATAAATCTAGCAGTTCTGATAGCTCAGCCTTTAGTGTTGCATCTTCACACGTATTGATACGGTCGATTAGGTTTGAGCCATATAGACAGAGTGATATACCGCCCTCGCTATAGGCTTTTTGCGCGAGCAGCATACGCTTGACATCACCATGCTGAATGATTGCCGTTGCCGCATCTTCAGGCTTATTATTCGGTGCGATTCTGCCCTGCGTTCTGTCTTTGGCATAATCGAGCGAATACTGATAGCCACGATAGCCAATCATCGCTGCGCCAAAGCCAACCGCAATGCGCGCTTCATTCATCATTTTGAACATGTAGCGCAGACCAAAATGCTCATCCCCAATCAGATAGCCGTGACACTCGCCTGCATCGCCAAAGCTTAATGCCGTGGAAGTCGCGCCGCGATAGCCAAGCTTATGAATAAGACCCGTTAAATGCACGTCATTGCGCTCGCCAACCGATAAATCATCATTTAGACGGTATTTTGGTACGGCAAATAAAGAGATTCCTTTGACGCCAGCAGGACCGCCCGGCACCTTGGCTAAGACCAAATGCACGATATTGTCGGACAACTCATGATCACCCGCTGAGATATAAATCTTGCTGCCTTTGACGCGATAGCTACCATCGTCTTGTTTGACAGCCGTAGTTTTAATATCAGCAAGCGATGAGCCGGCATGTGGTTCGGTTAATGCCATGGTGCCGGTAAATTCACCCGTTAGCATACGCGGCATAAAGGCCTGTTTAATCTCATTACTGGCGAAATGTGAGATGACATTAATCGCCGCCGTGGTTAAAAATGGATAAGCGGTGGTTGATGGGTTGGCTGCCATAAAATAGCCTGCTACCGCCGTCATCACTGTTTCAGGTAATTGCATGCCGCCATCGTCAAAGCTATAACGACCGGCGATAAAACCTGATTCACGAAACGCATCAAAGGCGACTTTGACATCGTCTATCATGCTGACTTTTTTGCCGTCAAACTGCGGCTCATTTTTATCCGCCACATGGTTGTGCGGTAAGAATAACTGAGTGGCGATTTTATTGGCGGTGCCTAATACCGCATCAAAGGTTTCGCGGCTGTGTTCGGCAAATTTTGGATGCTCGGTTAAATTTTCTGTGCCCAATACATCGTAGAGTTGGAACGGTAACTCAAAGTCATTGATAAGTGTATCTGCTGCCATAGTATTCTCGTTAACTTATGAAATTTGGTGATGCATTGATATTAATCTAATTTAACGCCTTGCCGTATTGTCATTTATGACATAATTATGGTCAAATAAGACATCCTCTCTAACCTATAGTGAGTGAATTTCAAATTACGTATCCTGTAGCTGGTGAATATCAGCCATAAATTTGCATACACTTAAAGGAAGCCAAATTTTGCCCTACTTCAAACCGTTTAAAGTGATTATCGTTGGCTTCGATGGCGTGCTCGGTAGTGTGCTTGCTGGGGCGCTAGATTTATTTTCGTTTACTGGCGTCAGCTGGCAGCGATTCTTGGATGAGGCAGTAGAACCAAGGTTTGACGTGCAGATTGCAAGCTTAGGTGGCGCGGATATCAGATGCAGCAACCGTTTGATTATGCGAGCGCATTGCGATATTCAGGAAGTCACAGAGTGCGACTTACTATTAATTCCAACGATTGGCGATTCAATCGATAAAGTATTGAGTCAAAATAGCGCTCTAATTTCGCATTTACAGCGGCTGGCAAACACCAAAGCGGATATCGCTAGTAATTGTAGCGGCGCTTTCTTTTTGGCAAAAGCAGGCTTGCTCGATGGCAAAGTAGCCACCACCCATTGGGGTTATGCCAGTAAGTTTAAGACCGATTTTCCATTGGTTGATTTGCAGGAAAACCAGTTTGTCACTCAATCAAAGAATCAATCTGGCAATATATTCTGTGCGGCAGGCGGTAGCGCCTTTTATGACTTGGGGTTGTTGTTAATCGAGCGGTATTGCGGACGTGAGATTTCTACCCAAGTGGCAAAAACTCAAATTATTGATAGTAAACGCGGCAATCAAAACAGCTATACCAATGTAACCTTGCATAAACCACATGCTGACCAGTTGGTTAAGCAGGTACAAGAATTTATCGAGGAAAACTTCAAACAACCTATGCAGGTGAGCAATTTGGCTGCTATGGTGAATATCACCCCGCGCACCTTAAACAGGCGTTTTCAATCATGCGTTACTATGCGCCCAATTGAGTATATTCAAGCAGTACGAATTGAGCAGGCCAAGCGCTTACTGGAATTGGGCGATGTGACGATAAAATCGCTAACTGAGCAAGTCGGCTATGATGATATCTCGTCATTTACGCGGCTGTTTAAACGCGCTACTGAGCTAACCCCGAAAGAATATCAGGATAAATTTTCACGACTGGCGATTTAACTTGATAGTAGACTTTTTAGAAGTAATACGTGGCTGCAATAAATTTATCACAGCAACAATTTTTATATAATTCATTCGATATAAAAACGATACAGCGAGATGAAACGTTGTTTTTTGCAGCCTCTGTCGGCGTAGGCACAGCACGCAAGAAAAACAACGTTTCATTGAGCGACCTGATAACTACGTATCTGATTTATTTGGATTTGACTATAGGCTTAAACTTTTTTGCCACAAGCCTTCGACATGAATGGCATCGGCTTTAATCGTTGGGTAATCATTAAATACCAATTGATAGCCACCAACTGTATTTGGACTAATCTGACACCTCGCGCCAAGTGTAAAGCTGTGCTTTTGCCCAATATGACCAAAGCGCATGCCGCTATAAATCGGCAATCCTGTCAGCTGATGCAATTGACGAATGACGGTGGCGACATCATAACGCTTATCATAACTGTCCTCACCGCTACCCGATAACGCACCGAATACAATCGCTTGCTGACCTTTAAACACCCCTGCCAAATACAAATCATAGAGCATGCGCTCGATGCGGTAAGCTTGCTCGCCGACATCTTCTAAAAATACGATACCGCCAGCAATACGTGGCAAATACTCACTACCTGCCAGCGCCGATACCACGCTTAGATTGCCACCCCACATAGTGCCGGTTAGATTTTTTGGCTCAGAATTTGTCAGAATACTGGGTAAATTTACACTGGTTAACGACGCATCTGCTATATTGATAGTCAGATTGGGATTGGTTAATGCTTCTACAAATTGGCGACAGCTGACTTGGTCGGGTTTGGTTTTGCCAAACTCGCTATAGAGCATCGGCGCGGCAAGTGAGCTCATACCGCCTTTTGCCAGTAGCGCACACTGAATCGCGGTCACATCGCTAAAGCCCGCCAGTATCGTGCCGCGCTCCTTCATAATACGACCTAAAGTTGACCAATCAACCATCGGCAATAAACGCATCGCACCATAGCCGCCGCGTACACCAAGTAGCAGTTTAGGCGCTTTAATCGCACCCGTAGCAATGTTTTGCAAATCACTAGCGCGCTGCGAATCCGTACCCGCAAAGCGTAAATACTGCCGTTTGGTAATCGCAGGATTATCCACCTTAAAGCCCGCACAAGCCATGCGATCTAACGCCAACTCATTACGCTCGTCACTACCGCCGACATTGGAGCTGGCAAAAAGCCGCGTCTCAATATTTGGCGTGATACAACTCGTTTGCACCTGCAATGTTTCGGGCGCTGCTTGTTGTGCTTGTCCTGATGGCAGGCTCTCATCCATCAACGCCGTTGGCAGATCATCTTTGGTAAATTGCGTGCTGCTATCTTGCCCAGTAGTATTAGCAGCCAGTGCTTGAGTAATGCTTTGGGTCGCTAACAGCCCTGCCCCTGCGCTGATTCCGACTTGACGTAAAAACTGGCGACGATTCAGCTCAGAAAATTTCTTAGTCATTATTCTACCTTTTTTGCCATGCAGCTAGGGTCTGTTGGACAGACGTCTTTAGCACACGTTAAATATTTGTTTTATAAGATCTCATAAACTGGATTATAACGCAGGTTTGGACAATATCGCGTCTTAGGATGGTTTAGCTCAGCTCAATCTATCGCTGCTATAGTCAACAAAACGATACAGAATCACTCACAGTCTTATTTGGCTGAAGTCGCTACTCTTGTTATAGTAAAGGGCGTTCAATAGTCTTTAACAAAAAATAAGGAATATGAGTATGGCTGACAAAGAGAAAGATAATAAAAGCCTGATAGACAGTATTAAGGTCATTTTAGGTAAAGAAGATAAGCTCAATGACCAGCTCGAAAACGGTCGCGGCCTTGAGCGTTATGCTAAGGATTTGCTACTGCTGATGAGTTTAGTCAAAGATTATTATCAAGGCAACTATCGCAATATTCCCTACAAAACTATTTCTGCGGCAGTGGTCGGTCTGCTCTATGTCCTGAACCCTATTGACATCATTCCAGATTTTATTCCCTTTATCGGTCAAATCGATGATGCATTGGTACTGAAATTTTGTCTCAAGCTCATGGAAAAAGACTTGCGCAAGTACAAAACTTGGAAAGATGAGCAGACAGCTTCTAAAGATGAAAAGTCTAATAAAGACGCTGCCTCAAAGCCGACTGATAAAAAGCTAGAAGATAAAAGTAAAAGCTCAAAGAAAACAGATAAATAATCTAGTAAACAATCACTTATAAAAAACACGATCAATGAGGCACTCACTGACCGTGTTTTTTACAAGCTTAAAATAGAAACCTTTTAAGCTATTTATACATTTACCTTTTCAACTCTTTATCAATCTGGCACATCATAACGGGCTTTTTCTGGATTAAGACCGAATGAATAAACAAAGGTCGCAACGAGGCTGTTTATAATGATAAACGGCAAATCGATAGCGGTATGCCCAAGCAAGTAGCGACCGATGAGCCATGAGATAATGAGCATAACAATAAAGAACCCGCCCAAATACGCCAAGATGGCTGGATGCTTAAGATTATAAGGCTGCTCAGGTTCAGGTTTTTTGTTTAATACATAGCTTCTTATCGCCCAACCAGCCGCATAAGAAAACCCACCCAACACCACATAACTAAAAAAATTCATATTACCTGACTCTAATGACTTGACTACTTATGAGAAAAGACTGCTTATAAGAAAAGACTGATTATGAGAAAAGATTGTCTATAATCGATGAGATGTACTTAGGGTCTGTTGAACATTCAAATATTAGGACTGCTGATTGCTAAAATCGTCCCAAACCTTTTATCAAATCAGGCGTAAACCGACGATAATGTCGAGACCTTAGCTAGGTTTACAACAACGTTTGGGGTGATTTTAGCATCAGCCTTCCAGGGCAGGGCTATTTTTTGCCAACACATGGCGAAATTATCTAACCTAGAATGACTAGGCGTCAAAAATTTCACTGCGTATTGTCTAAAAAATAGCCACTGCCAGTGCCACATTTGAATGTTCAACAGACCCTAATGCTAATCAGACCATTTTCTTAGCTGCCTGTACCGACATTATCAATGATAATATTGGCATGGGGATTGGCTAAAATATCAGTATTAACGTCATCACACTCTACGCGATAGATAGTATTGGCACCGCGATAGATATACGACAAATACTCACTGTCCAGTAGCGGATCGATATTGGCATAGACAGGCTTCACATGAGCCAGTACCAGCACCCTATCGGGACGGCCGATGACTGCATCGACATTGTCAGGGTCGATAGAGAAAAACGTGGGTATCTCGCTATTTTCGAGTACTTCTAACGGTTCAGCGTCATCCCAAACACGCTTGGCGCTTGCTGGCTCCTTCATTTGCATCACCCAAGCGCCGTCCTGTTGACTGACTTTTATTTGCGCAGGCTCGTCATGACTGACCGTATAGCAGCCTTCAAAGACAGACAGATCTGCTGCGGCTTCAACCACGTCGGTATCGGCTTGGGTATTACTATCATTACAAGCGCTCAACAGTAACGCGCTGCTTGCCGTGATACTGACCATCAACAGCGTCAATCTTTTATAAAAAACGTTTGAGCGTAAGGACATAATAGGGTTATCCTGCATTCATGCATTAAAACTTTTAGGAAGCAAGCCGTTGATAAACAGTATCGTTAATTTTAATTGTTAATGGCGAAAAAGTAGCCATGACCATCGTTATTTAAATGGCAGTTTACGCTATTTTTTATGCATTCATCTTTAAAACGACGCAGCCACTTTGAGAATTGCTACTAGTGCTATTTTGGGTTAAATACGTTGATGCTCGTGCTGCCAAATGCTGGTCAGCTTGGCGCAATCCTGCTTATTTTAACAGAAAACTGCAGGGTTACTATTATGATATGTGGTTTTGCGATTTTGTGCGTTACGATTGCCCATATCAGCGATAGATTTGTTATACTCAAGCGCAGTTAAGTGGTGCGCCGCTATTGTTTTTATGGTGCTCCCAAAATCTCTTAACGCCACCCTACGTTTCTCATTTATTAGGTCACAAAGTTTTTATGTCAGACAATCGTACCTCTACGCCACATAGTTATAAAGACCACGCGATTGATCCGTTGGCCGCCAAAGCAAACACCACAGTGGCCTACACCGATGGCGCCTGCAAAGGCAACCCGGGCGCTGGTGGTTGGGGCGCGCATTTGATATTCAGTGATGGGCGTACGCAGGATTTATATGGTGGCGATAAAGAAACGACCAATAATCGCATGGAGCTGATGGGCGCGATACAAGCATTGACTCATAGTCCACATGAGCAAAACCTCGAGATTTGGACAGACTCCAGCTATGTCAAAAAAGGCATTACCGAATGGATTGAAGGTTGGAAAAAACGAGGCTGGAAAACAGCCAGTAAAAAACCCGTTGCCAATCAAGACCTTTGGCAACAATTAGATGCACTATGCCAACAGCGCGATGTTGACTGGCACTGGGTGAAGGGTCACGCCGGACATGCGGGCAATGAAAAAGCCGATGAGCTGGCAAACTTAGGCGTGACGTCCAGTAGTGAAGCATCATCGAGCATAGAGTCGCAAGAAATGGCTAAAAAAAAAGAGCAAATAATGCCTGATAAAGCACAAAGTGGCTCTAATCAAAGCGCCTCTAATCAAAGTGGCTCTAATAATGATGACTGGCTAAAATATGATCCGTTGGGTCTTGATATCGATGATGAGCTTGACGAAGAAGCGCTCGATGATGAACCATTCGACAACCCTTTATTAGACGAACAAAGCCATGACAATGCTAGCAAACCAATGAGTACCCCCAACATGCCAGAAGCCCAGACGATGACGACTGACACTATAATAAATAATGATAATCCAGATATGGCAACTGATGAGCCAAAATTTGATGGTGACACCAGTCGTGCCAATCCATATTTTAAGCCATTGCTACCCAAGCCGATACACCGTCACGAGTCCGATCGCCAGCTCATTATGGATACCGAGACCACCGGACTTGATCCACAAAAAGGCGACCGTATCATTGAAGTTGGTATTGTTGAGATGATCGGGCGCAAATTCACCGGTGAAAAGCTACACGTCTATATCAACCCGCAGCGCGGGATGGATGAGGAAGTGATTCGCATTCATGGTATCTCTGAAGCGTTTTTAACCGACAAGCCAACCTTTGATCAAGTCGCTCAGTCACTCTATGACTTTATGGACGGTGCCGAAATCATCGCTCACAACGCCACCTTTGATATGAACTTCTTAAACATGGAGTTCGCTAAAGTTGGCATGCATGACTTTGCACAGCGGGTAAAAGTCACTGACTCGCTAGTCATGGCCAAACAGCAATATCCAGGACAAAAAAACACCCTAGATGCCCTCGTGCGCCGCTTAGATGTCGGTAAACAAGACCGTACTTTCCACGGGGCATTATTGGATTCCGAGATTTTAGCTGAAGTCTATCTAGCAATGACGGGCGGTCAGGTCACCCTCGCCATCGAAGAAGACTCACAAGCAGACGGCGGACAAACAGCCCACGCCAGCTTTGCTAATTTGGCGTCCTTATTATTAGTGTCACCCACCGATGAGATGGCCAGCCAGCAGTGGTATAGCGAGTTGGCCGAACAATATCCTGAATTAAAAGCAAACATGTAGCACGTGATTAAAATAACCTCTTATATTAAAATAACCTCTTATACTGACATTTGGATACGGTAGTCTTGATTGTTATAAGCGTTAGCCTTTACGCATAAACGCCTGTTAACTCATCCTTTAAATGATCGCTATTTTCATCAGTACGTTATGGAAAAACACCTATGAACCAGTCTGCCCAAATGAAATTAACTGCTCCCACGCTTAGCGTTACTGACTTTAATTTGCCATCGCTACATTTGTTGCATGATGAAATTATCGTCACCCTTAAAGACACTGAGATTCATCTAAGCGAATTTAACGATGATAACAGTCAAGCGCCTTTATTATTAGACTCTATTACCGTGCTAAAGCAGCTGTCTTGTATTTTTGAGCTGATTTCTTTGGTTGGTGCAGAAGTGTTAAATACCGCCATCGTCAATGGTCTGCAGCGCCTTTATGACAGTGGTGATAATAATGATACTGCCTTGATTATGGATTTATCACAAGCCATCATGACCCTCGATCGTTATGTGGAATTTGTACTGTTGACAGAGTCAGTAGAGCCGACTTTATTATTACCAATCATTAATAAGCTTAATGCTCATGGGCAGCTAGCGCCAATCGAATCGGATTATTTTGCGACATTTGGTAGTAGCAGTGTCATTATTGCCAATCCTGAACAGAACTTTCAGCCCCTGCACGAGCTTAACCTCGACAGTGAGCTGCTGACCTATGCGTATCGTAGTGGTCTTGGTATTGCACTGCTCAACCAAGATGGCGTAGTAACTCAAGACGCTCAGAAAAAATTAGATGCCATGAGTGCTGCTTGTGCTTTGATAGCTGCTCAGAGCAAGAGTCTATTCTGGCAAGCTGCCGCCGCCGCTGTCACTGATATCGCGACCATTTTGCCGCTTAACCTCAGCCAAAAGCATACGCTTATTTATTTAGAGCAGCAGTTCCAGAGCTATCTACCTATCATGGACACGCGTTTTGCTGATCTAGTCAGCTTTGCCTGTCAGCGTGATAATGAAGCGGCGCAACTGCTGCGTGAACAATATGCGGTTAACCAATTAGAAGACCCACAGCGCGAACAAATGAAGCGCTTCTTATTCGGTCCTAACCGCGCGCTGACAGACACTTTAAACGCTATTATTCAGACTCAAATCAATACGATTAAAGAAGATGTGGATAGCTACGCGCGTGGTGATTCGCTCAATCCTGCTGATATGCAGACGGCACAAATTATCGAACAGCTGACGGTACTGGGCTCAGCATTACGCTTGTTGGGACTGTCAAATGCCGCGAGCAGCCTGAGTACAGCAGCCGACGCGGTAAGCAAGTGGCGTGCGCCCTCGCCTGAAGATTTCGATCATTTACTCTTGGCATTGATGCATGCTGAAAATGCCACTATTTCCATGGCTGAGATGCATACCCCTGGGGCTATCTATCTGCCGCTGAACAACCCCCATATCTCATTGCATCAGCTCAATACTGCCTATGATACGTTAATACAAGAAAGTCGTACGGCTATCGCCAGTGCTGAGCAAGCGATTAATGATTATTTATCTGAGCCTGAGCGCGATATGCTCAATATTCAGAATATACCTGAAATGCTACGCCAAGTGGCAGGCGCGGTACGCTTTTTGCAACTGCCGACCCCAGCTAGCATGCTGAGCCAATTGGCCAATTATATACAGCAGCGCATCGAAAGCGGACACCGTATCGATGATAGTACGCTGGCTTATATCGCTGATGTGATTATGGCTGTCGATCATCATTTAGATGGTTTTGAGCACAATCGTCCCGTGAGTAAACAGGCGCTTGATGTTGGTCAACAAAGCTTAAGCCAATTACTTGCCGCTTAAGAATGATAGCGGCGACGGCGCTGTGATAACGATTGATTTTGAATGTTACTTTTGAATGTTACTTTTGAATGTTACTTTTGAAATAGTTACTTTTGAAATAGTTACTTCAAAACAGCCACTTAAAGCAAGTTCGCTCTTCATTTGCTACGTACTTACTTTAGACTGTTTGGAAACCTGCTTATGACTCGCGCTTTTGTATTTAGTGATGATACCCTCCTCTGCCGTCAGACGATTGACGGTTGGTGGCCATTACAAATCCAACTACCACCATCGTCAAATGCAAACGACAATGGCAACCTACCAGTGCCCGCCTATCAAATAGGCAACGTCGCCCTACTCGAAAGCCTAGCGCCACATCACTGGCAGTCTGATGCTGACAGTAGTATCAGTGATGGTACAAAGGGTTTGCTTGCGCCTGAAACTGCCGAGAATAATGTCGCTTTTACTGCGCAAGCGGCCAGTGCCATCACTTATGATTATGCGATGGCGCATGATATCGCATTGCCCATCATTGCAGAGGGCAGCGGGAACGCTTTTGTACCGTATCGACAGCTTATTACCCAGCTACCTGCCGCCTTATCGGCTCAGATTAGCCAAGCAATACAACTGTTACGCTGGCAAACCGATACGCAGTTTTGTAGTCGCTGCGCATCCCCAGTCGTTCATGCCACAGCAGATGAGCGCGCCATGGTCTGTCCAGTATGCCGATTACGCCAATATCCCCGTGTCCAGCCTTGCGTTATCACCGCTATCACTCGCCCCAATCCACAGACGGGAGAGATGCAAATTTTACTCGCTCATCACCATCGCCATGGAGAACAAAAACGTCCTCTCATGTACGGCTTGATTGCAGGTTTTGTAGAAGTGGGTGAAAGTCTAGAGCATGCGGTCGTTCGTGAAGTGGCAGAAGAGGTCAACATCAGCCTATCAGATATTCGCTATGTCAGCAGTCAGCCATGGCCATTTCCTTCCAATTTAATGCTTGGTTTTCGCGCATCTTATGCGGCTGGCGATATTGTAATACAAGAAGATGAGCTGTCGCACGCCGATTTTTTTGACCTCTCTAATCTGCCCAAAATACCGTTTAAGGGCAGCATTGCCTACGAGCTGATTGCCCAAGTTGCCCATGAGCAAGGCATCGTACTATAGTAGATTGACTATAGAATTAGACTAAAAGACAATCATTTCAATATTTATATCTATTTTAATAACGACAGTCTTGATGACTGATGTTAAGGTTTTTAATTAAATGCAAAGCAGTCGTAATATTCGCCTAATCAATCTGCCAATCCTGTTCGATACCTTGCGTATCGAGACATTGCCTGCTGATATGCAGGCAAAAATTGCCCGTATTGATGCCTGTCTGCCGCAGACGCAGTGCGGTCTGTGCAAACATCCGGACGGTTGCTTGCCTTATGCTACCGCGATTGTAGTGGATAACGAGCCATACAATAAATGCGTGCCGGGCGGTCAACCAGTTACTGATGCTATTGCGCAAATCGTCAATCCCGCCAGCGCTACAACAACCCTTAGAGCCGCGCCATCTCAGTGGCCGATAGACGCCACATCGACGCGACCGACCGAGGTACGTGCCGTTATCCGTGAAGATGACTGTATCGGCTGCACCAAATGCATACCCGCCTGTCCTGTTGACGCCATCGTCGGTACTGGCAAACACATGCATACTATTTTTACGGACTTGTGCACGGGCTGCGAGCTTTGTATCGCCCCTTGCCCAGTCGATTGCATTGACCTAGTCACAATTGAGCGCGAGCTGTCTATCTCTGAGCGCGAGGCAGAACAAGAGGATTTAAGGCTGCGCTATCATACGCACCTTAGGCGCGTCACTGAGCAGCTTGCTGACAGCAGCAATAGCAAGCCTGTTGTCAGTATGGTAGAGGCAAAACTGAATAATGCCGCCAGTCAGTCTATAGATATCAGTGAAGCTCAAGCAAAAAACACCATTGCCGCTGCCAAGCTGCGCAGTAAAATTAAAAAATTAGAAAAGCAGTTAAATGTGCGTCCAAATGAGCGCAAAAAAATAGAACTTGAAGGATTAAAAACTGAACTTGCACAACTTTAATAGCGAGTACTCACTTCTGAATAACCAACGAATAAAATCATAGTAAAAATACCATGAGTAAAACTGTCAAACACAAAACTGCCGATACCCCGCCGTCTCGGCGTATGCCCAATCGTGACGTCCGTCCGTTCTTTGAAAAGTTGGCAGCAACGATTGATGAGCCGGTCACGGAATTACATTATAGAAGTAATTTTGAGCTACTGATTGCCGTCATCTTATCGGCACAAGCGACGGATGTCAGTGTCAATATTGCCACCAAGCAATTATATCCTGTGGCGAATACCCCTGAAGCCATCTTGGCATTGGGTGAAGAGGGTTTAAAATCCTATATAAAAAATATTGGCTTATATAATGCCAAAGCCAAAAACGTCATTAAAACCTGCCAAGATTTGATTGAGAAATTTAATAGTACCGTTCCTGATAATCGTAAGGACTTAGAATCACTCGCTGGCGTTGGACGTAAAACTGCCAATGTGGTCTTAAATACCGCTTTTGGGCAGCCGACCATGGCAGTCGATACGCATATCTTTCGCGTCGGCAATCGTACTGGCCTCGCCACTGGTAAAAACGTGTTAATCGTTGAAAACAAGCTGGTCGAACGTATCCCAGATGACTTTATCGTAGATGCGCATCATTATCTGATTTTGCATGGCCGCTATACCTGTCAGGCTCGCACACCCAAATGCGGTGCTTGCCCTGTTTATGAGGAATGTATGTTTAAGGACAAAGCCAAGTTTTTAGAACTATAGCTTTCAGGATTATATTTTTTGGAATTGTAGTTTTTAAGATTATAGTTTTTGGAATTATAACCATTCTTTATTTAGAATTAAGGAATCCTAATGCATACGCTGACTGCCCTACTCTTTGATGATTTTGAAACATTGGATCTGTTTGGACCTATCGAGATGTTTGGCTGCTTGCCTGAGCACTATCGTCTGCAATTTGCCTCACTGAGTGGTGGTATCATTCGCAGTAAGCATGGCGTTGCGATGCAAACGGTCGCTGTCACAGAATTGGCGTATCAGACTGATATTGTATTGATGGTTGGCGGGATGGGTACTCGCCAGCAAGTCTATCACAAGCCGTTTTTGCAGGCGCTTAGGGCATTGGTTGAGCACGCTGATTGGGCGCTTAGCGTTTGTACAGGCAGTGCATTATTGGCTAAAGCTGGTGTTCTGGATGGCAAGCGTGCAACGTCTAATAAGCTCTCATGGCAATGGGTAATATCGCAGTCTGATAAAGTTGATTGGGTAGAGCAAGCGCGCTGGGTCGTCGATGGCAAGTTTTATACTTCTTCAGGGGTTAGTGCTGGCATGGATATGGCGCTTGGCTTTATCACTGATAGACATGATATAGAGACGGCTCGTCAGATCGCTCACTATACTGAATATCGCTGGCAAGAAAATAGCGATATTGATGACTTTTACCGTGGCTAATCCATGCCTAGTTACTTCTTAGTATTATCCATCGCTAGAGTTTTCACTCAATTCACGGTAAAATGTCATAATTTTTTGATTCACTTTTGCCTTATTTTTCCGTTAACATTTAATCATGACTGAGTTTATAGATTACAGTCCTTGCCATTAAGCGATCCAACTATGCGCGAATACAACTTATTTACCTCAGAATCTGTGAGCGAAGGCCATCCTGATAAAATGGCTGACCAAATATCAGACGCTATCCTTGATGCCATCTTACGTGAAGATCTCCATGCCCGCGTTGCCTGCGAAACTTTGGTTAAAACCGGTGCCGTGATATTGGCAGGTGAAGTGACCACGACGGCAAATATCGACGTCGAGCGTATCGTACGTGATACCGTCAATGGTATCGGTTATCACCATTCAGACTTGGGTTTTGATGGCGAGACCTGTGCGGTCATCAACATGCTCGGTAAGCAATCTCCAGAAATTGCCCAAGGTGTCGATCGTAGCGATCCTGAAGAGCAAGGTGCAGGCGATCAAGGCTTGATGTTTGGCTATGCCAGCAACGAGACTGAAGTATTGATGCCAGCCCCTATTGAATATGCCCATCGCTTAATGGAGCGTCAGTCTGAGTTACGCCGCGCAGGTGAGCTACCATGGTTACGTCCCGATGCCAAGGCGCAAGTGACCTTAAAATATGATGGCACTCGTCCTATTGCTATCGATGCTGTCGTCCTATCGACCCAGCATGACCCTAGTATCTCGCAGGCAGATCTGCAAGAAGCGGTGATGGAATCTATCATTAAGCAAGTATTACCAGCTGATCTACTGCATGCTGGCACTCGCTATCATATCAATCCCACGGGCAAATTTGTCATTGGTGGGCCAGTTGGTGATGCTGGATTAACAGGTCGTAAAATCATCGTTGATACTTATGGCGGCATGGCACGTCATGGCGGCGGCGCTTTTAGTGGCAAAGACCCTTCAAAAGTAGATCGCAGCGCCGCTTATGCCGTGCGTTATGTGGCCAAAAACATCGTCGCTGCGGGACTGGCTGACCGCTGTGAAGTACAAGTGAGCTATGCCATTGGGGTCGCTGAACCGACGTCTATCTCGGTCAACACCTTTGGTACTAGCAACATCAGCCATGACGAGATCATTCGCCTGATTCGTACCCATTTTGATCTGCGCCCTTATGGCATTACCCGTATGCTGAACTTATTGCAGCCTATGTATCAGCAGACTGCGACGTTTGGCCATTTTGGTCGTCCCGGCTCTGAAACTGCCTTTACGTGGGAAAAAACAGACAAAGCTGAAATCTTAAAAGCAGACGCAGGGTTGTAAAATATTACCTGATGCCCCTTAGTCTCTTACATACAGACCGTCTCTATAAATTGAAAATTACCGATACTTATTAGGAATTGCTTATGTCTCAAGACAATATTCAAGACAGCAACACTCAAGACAACAATGTTGATGCTAATGTTGAAATCACCCCTGAAATGCAGGCATTTTATCAACGTGCGGATGCCATCATCGGTGTAGCAAACAGTCAATTGGGACCTGATGCTCATTCAGGTCAAGTCGGCGCGTCTTTATTGTACGCCGCCGCGCGTTATAGCGCCTCAGTGGCCTCTATCGGTTTTGTTAAAGGCGATGACTTTGCCAAAGAAAAAGACGATATCGTCGAGTTCTATGTCAAACAATATCGCCAGATGCTAAGTGATAACTTAACCGATTATGCGCAAAACTTTGATAAATACGTTCAGCTTAATCAAGACGATAAAGTCGGTAAATAAAGCTT
>NZ_PJBY01000066.1:0-214 GCF_002836005.1 Psychrobacter sp. Sarcosine-3u-12 | reverse complement strand
TAAAAAAGAGTCATCCTTAATTGGATGGCTCTTTTTTTTATCTTTTATTCCTAGTGACCTACACAGTAAATCCTATTTGAAGGTGAGCAAGGAATAACGACTGTCTGGGAGACAGTCGTCCGCAGCGCAAGACGGAAGGCTATGCCTGTAGATCTCTTGTGCTGCCTTGAGGAGGAACAAGAGAAACACTGTTTCGCCCGACGCAAGACAAGAG
>NZ_PJBY01000104.1:0-80041 GCF_002836005.1 Psychrobacter sp. Sarcosine-3u-12 | reverse complement strand
GAAGAAGAAATTATTTTCAACTCAAAACTGGATACAATCTATCAACATGAATTTGAAGGGGGAAAGTTCTTTTCAATAATTTCTGAGGAAATTATTGAAAATGGATCAGCTTACTTGATCAAACTCGCTTCAAGAACTCAGATAAAAATCATATTTAGCAAAAATAGTAGTGAAGCTCGAACACTAGAAATAGCAAAATTTGTTGGAGGAAAAGAAAAAGAAACTTTGCGTTTAAATAAAATTTGTACTGGTCAACTTAAAGCCTTTCTATCTTTTCTAACTGATATTGATGTTAGTAGCTTTAATGAAAAGCAAACAACTCTTTCTTCAAATAATGATAATGCAGAAATATTCAAAAATTTTATGGAAATAATGGAAAATGGAGAAGGTGAAGATATTTTGAAGCAAATATTAGCATCTGATAATATCACCTCTCATGATATCGTCAGTACTGGCTACAGAAAGACTCAGCTAGAGATATTTAGAAAATTATTAGAAGAAGATTATATAAGTGAATATAAAAAAGATGTTTTAAACAACCCCTCTACTCAAGATGAGAAGGCTTGGCAGGAATTTTTTACTTCAAACCAATGGATATTCGGATACGGGCTAGATTATAAATTTCAAAACATACTTCAAAAAGAGTTTCATACTTCTAATACGGATGCTGCTGGTAAAGGTTCAGTTATAGCAGATTTTTTGATTGGTGATAAAAGATTTACGTCCTTTGTAGAGATCAAATTACCAACAACTACGTTGTTCAGTGGCCGACAAAATCGTTCCGGCTGTTGGAAGCTATCTTCTGACTTACTTGACTCCTACTCTCAGATTCTTGAACAAAAAGCTTGTGGTGAGATTAAAATAGAACAAGAAGAGCTTTACGATGAGAATGAAGAATTAATTACTCAACGTGCTTATGATTCTAAAACGTTCTTGATCATTGGATCATTAAAGAGTTTGGAAGAAAGTAATTGTTCAGCTAAAGAGAAAAAGATAAAGTTCAAAACATTTGAGTTGTTTCGTAGAGACTCTAGGAAAGTCGATATCATTACCTATGATGAACTATATGAAAGGGCTAAATTTATCGTTGAACACAAATCGTAATCTCTATTCTAAAATGTCAAAGCCCCAAGCCAATCTAATTAGCTTGGGGCTTTGACATTATTCAAATAGCTTATTACACCAAACTATTTACCGCTTCAATCACAGCGTCAGTCGTGATACCAAACTCTTTGTATAACTGGTCTGCAGGAGCAGATTCGCCATAAGTGGTCATGCCGATGACTTTGCCATCTAGACCAACGAACTTATACCAGTAATCTACATGCGCCGCTTCGACTGCAACGCGGGCACGGATATTGGCAGGCAATACCGCTTCACGATAGCTAGCATCTTGCTCAACGAAAATCTCTGCACATGGCATAGAGACCACACGGACGCCAACACCGTTTGCGCTCAACGTTGCATACGCTTCCATCGCTAGGCCAACTTCTGAACCAGTTGCGATGATGATAGCTTGTAGCTCGCCCTGCTCTTTCGCAAGTACATAACCACCTTTGGTGATGTTCGCTACTTGCTCGCTGTCACGTGCTTGATGTGGCAAGCTCTGACGGCTAAAGATCAATGCTGATGGGTTGTTTTCAGACTTGATTGCTTCTACCCAAGCACTAGCAGATTCAGTCGCATCACACGGACGCCATGTACGTAGGTTTGGCGTAGTACGTAGGCTAGTCAATTGCTCAACTGGCTGATGCGTTGGGCCATCTTCACCCAGACCGATTGAATCATGCGTATAAACGTGGATGATACGTTGCTTCATCAATGCGCCCATACGGACGGCGTTACGCGCGTATTCCATGAACATGAGGAATGTTGCTACGTAAGGGATAAAGCCGCCATGCAATGCGATACCATTGGCAATCGCGGTCATACCGAACTCGCGCACGCCATAATAGATATAGTTGCCATCGCTATCAGTTTCGATGCCTTTCGCACCTTTAAATAGTGTGAGGTTTGAGCCTGCTAGATCCGCTGAACCGCCCAACAGTTCTGGTAATAATGGCTGCAAAGTATTGATCGCATTTTGACTGGCTTTACGACTGGCAACATCACCGCCCTGCTCTTGGGTTTGCTGAATATAAGCTTGTGCTTGCTTATCAAAATCAGCAGGCAATTCACCATTTAAGCGGCGTAGTAACTCAGCAGCTAATTCTGGATATGCTTTTTTATAAGCGTCAAAGTCAGCATCCCAGTTCTTTTGTTGTACGTCGCCTTTGGCTTTAGCATCCCATGCTTCATAGATTTCGTCATCTAATTCAAATGGGGCATGCTTCCAAGATAGCGCATCGCGGGTCAAGGCAATTTCATCATCACCAAGCGGTGCACCGTGGCTAGCCGCTAAGCCTTGCTTGTTCGGGCTGCCCGCACCGATAGTGGTTTTACAGATAATTAAGCTTGGCTTAGTGGTCTCAGCAATCGCTTGCTCTGTCGCTTGCGTAATCGCATCGGTATCATGACCATCGACTTTGATAACCTGCCAGCCATATGCTTCAAAGCGTGCTTGCGTGTCATCAGTAAACCAGCCTTCGACATCACCATCGATGGAGATGCCATTGTCATCATAGAAGAATACTAACTTACCAAGCTCTAGCGTGCCCGCTAATGAACAAACTTCATGGCTGATACCTTCCATCAAGCAGCCATCACCCAAGAACGCATAAGTATGGTGGTCAACGATGTTATGTCCGTCACGGTTGAACTGCGCAGCTAAGGTTTTCTCTGCAATCGCAAAACCAACCGCATTCGCGATGCCTTGACCTAGTGGACCCGTAGTGGTTTCAATACCTGGCGTATAACCAAGCTCAGGGTGACCAGGGGTTTTTGAATGCAACTGACGGAAGCCTTTTAAGTCATCGACGCTGACATCATAACCCGTTAAATGCAGCAACGAGTAAATCAGCATCGAGCCATGGCCGTTTGACAACACAAAGCGGTCACGGTTGTGCCATTGCGGATCAGCAGGATTATGCTTTAAAAACTTGCGCCATAATACTTCGGCAATATCAGCCATACCCATGGGTGCACCGGGGTGTCCTGAATTGGCTTTTTGCACCGCATCAAAAGATAAAACGCGGATGGCATTAGCAAGTTTGCGTTCATTAATTGGAGCTGGCATAGAGTGTCCTAGTGGTAAGGGTAATAAAAATATAGGAGAGGATTAAGCATAGTACAGTGTTAATTTTTCAGCTATTTTAACATGAAGTTATTGAACGGTACGACAGCTGACTGATATGTATGATAAATCCTCGACAGTATTCACTTTGGAATTTTCAATAGTATTGCTCGATTGATCATAGGCAGTAATAGTGAGTCGTTTTTGATCGTTAACGTGTAATGCTCTAACGCGATTTAAACTATCTAAAAAAGTGTTTAGATAGTTAACAAGCGGAGCATTGGCATTTGAATACTCTCCCATAAACAAACTATCTAATACTTCAGGATTACTAACAGCATCTTGGCATTGCGGATCGATAGCCGCTTGCCACAAACGTAGATTGGCATTGGCATCAAGTAGTCGGTTTTGATAGTCAGAGTAATCAACCTTAGCAATATTAACAAGCATACTGCCAGTACGATTAAATAGTTTAGAGTTTTTTATATCTACTATCGGATAAGACGTCATCTCATCATTGTTAACTTTATAGGTCCATTCTGAGTTGCAAAACAACCGAGTGTCTTCATTAATTTGCTTAATCGAAGCGTTGTGATTGAATAAAATAGGCGTTTCATCAAGACTGAGCAGCAGATTTTTTAGCTGCTTAGCTTCATTTTTTACTTCAGGGCATATGGATATCTCTTGGGCAGTCATAGGTATAAGAGCTTCAGTACAACTTAATGAAATAGGTTCGGTAGAGTTTGCTAGCAAATCAAGATGGCTGTTTAGCAGCTTCACCCCTACCATAGTTTGAATAAGACTATGTTTAGACTGTATTAATTTTTTGCTAAAGCTAATGTTATCGCACACTGTTTTTGACCCCGAATAAGGGTCTTTATAATGTGCCATTACGCTTTGTGTCATCAGAGGTCTCGTTAAATAGTTATAATCGGGTATAGGCGTTGAGGCAAACCAAAGATTATCAGGAAACACACTAACTAACTCACCAGCATCACTCTTTTTTAATGTATTAATATCATTAATGACATATGGAATAGATTTGAGGCTTTCAGTATAAGGAGTATGATTATCTTCAATACTTTTAAGACATTTGAGTGGGTAGTTGAACTCACACAAGGTTAAAGCTGACAACTTGACTGTTTTATAAGTCGAGCGCAGATATGTGGGCGACCTTTCCTCAAATAATTCATCAATATTTTTAATAGCAGCATGTTCTTTTAAATATTTCTTGAATATAGCTATATCTTTTGCAACAACTCGCTCGCGCTCACTTTTTGGAACATCATATCCTAGCAGATATAAAGTGATTGCTACTGATTCTTTAGCATCAGTGTCAGTAACAGCAGTGTTATTAGAGGCTACATCATTAAAAGCAATGCCATTATCACGACTATCAGCACAGCCAATCATTGGAATAAGGCATAAACCTAAAACCTGAATCAATAAAGAGTACTTTAATAGTGTCACCATACTCATTATTTACCCTTTTATCGTATCAACGCCACCCATATACGGACGCAATACTTCTGGAATGGTGATGCTACCATCAGCGTTTTGATAATTTTCCATCACTGCTAACAAGGTACGACCAACGGCTAAGCCTGAACCATTTAAGGTATGGGCCAAACTGGTCTGCTTGCCATCTTTAACACGCGTACTCATACGGCGTGCTTGGAAGTCACCACAGTTCGAGCAGCTTGAAATTTCACGATAGGTGTCTTGGCTTGGTAACCAGACTTCAATATCATAAGTTTTTTGCGCGCTAAAACCCATATCACCCGTACACAGTAGTACCGTGCGATACGGCAAATCAAGCTGCTGCAAGATATATTCTGCTTGCCCAGTCATCGCCTCAAGCAACTCATCTGACTGCTCGGCTGTGGCGATATTAACCATTTCAACTTTTTCAAACTGATGCTGGCGAATCAGACCACGGGTATCACGACCATGCGAGCCGGCTTCACTACGGAAACATGGCGTATGCGCGGTGAATTTTAATGGCAGCTCTTTGATATCCAAACGCTCACCACGTACCAAGTTGGTCATCGGTACTTCCGCTGTTGGAATCAGATAAAAATCTGTACCTTCATTATTGGTATGATTGGTCAATTTAAACAAATCATCTTCAAACTTCGGCAGCTGACCCGTACCTTTTAAGCTTTCAGAATTGACAATATAAGGCAGATAGGTTTCAGTATAGCCATACTTTATAGTATGGGTATTGAGCATAAACTGAATCAAGGCGCGATGCATTTGCGCAAGCTGACCTTTTAATACATTAAAACGACTACCGGTAAGCTTCGCTGCGGCTTCAAAGTCGAGCATACCGAGCGTCTCACCGATATGAGTATGGTCTTTGATGTCGAAATCAAACTTACGCGGCGTACCCCATTTGCGTACTTCGACATTATCATCTTCTGACGTACCCACTGGCACATCTGCTGCTGGAATATTAGGAATCTGCAAGGCAGCTTGATTGATACGCTCTTGCAGAGTACGCAGCTCGTCTTCTGCCGTCTTAATCTCACCGCTGACACTTTGCATCTCAGCCAACAGCTCACTGGCATCTTCGCCCGATTTTTTTAGCGCCCCTACTTGCTTAGCACCAGCGTTACGGCGCGATTGCAACTCTTCGGTTTTGACTTGTAGCGATTTACGCTCGTTTTCAATGGTTTGCCAGAACTCCATATCAAGCGTATAGCCACGAGCAGCCAACTGCTGTTGTAAATCGCTTAAATCGCCGCGTAAGAGTTTTGGATCAATCATAATAGTTGCCTGTAACGCTGAGAGTGAATAAGGAATTTTAAGAAAATATTATCAAAACAATAATGAGCCAAGCTCATTTTACAACCTAACCTATCGTCAATCCAAAATAATATCAATACAAGCAAACCGAGTACAAGCTATACAGTACTATGTTTAGCGAAGTTGACGCTGTAGTGATTTTATAGTGGGCAGGCTATCATTTTATAACTTATGTTGTGACAGCTTGTTTGTCATGAGAAAATAGGTAGTCGCTATAATACCAAGACCCAGCAGATTTGACCATGTTTTGCCCCTATTTAGACGCTATTTTGACTACTTTTCGGCTATTTTCGTACCTGTGACTGTCCTGTGTTATAGCAAAGTTTTTAGTGTGACGCCGTGTTTGAATGTTGCACGTTATACCACTATCTTGCTATGAAAAACTTAAGGTTAGCTTCCACAATCAGTCCCAATCTCTATTAATGCCATTAATATGACGTCTATCAATGAACAGAGCGGCTTATATGTTTCATTTAGGAGTACTTTTCGGTAAGATAAGCGCATAGCTTTATGACACTTCTAGCCAAGTACCGCATCGCAGCTTCGCTTTGGCGATTTAAACCCAACGCTTTTACTACAAGTATTTGAGAAACCTTTATGGCCCTGTACCCCTATACGCTCCAACCTGTTGCCTTAAACCTGACCGAGGCGGAATTTCATCAAGCACAGTATGAACTGTTTGCCAGTGCCAGCCCTTCGTTTGGTCTTTCAAGTTTGAAGACCAAAGAATGGGTCATTATGGCGGTAGTCGTGATACTGGCCATTGCAGGGTTAATCTTTGTCACTGGCTATTCCACAATTATTTTTTGGGTCATGTTGGTTTCGGTCGTGGTTTATCTGTTGGTGCGTACCTTAGGTTTTAAATGGTACGTCAAAAGAGAGTTTGAAAAACAAGTGGCTGATCAAGAGATGCCAGATGAGATGCGCCAGATGAAGTTGGGTGTACAAAAACATGGCTTGGTCATGGCGATGCCAACCAATCAACCTGATATGATGAAAAACTCGCAAATGCGTGGCATGCAAATGCGTGCAGGAGCGACCCAACAAGCGGTTATTCCATGGACAGCGGTCAAAAGCTGGGATGAGACTGACGACTATATCTTTATGATGTTTGAGATGAAAGGTCAACAAGGCAGCCAAATTGTCCCTAAACGTTTGCAAGCACAGAAATTTCCAATCGATACGGTACGTCAACACCTACAAGAAGTGGTTCCAGTTAAAGGTTTAAATCCTGAAAGCTTACAACCCCCTGCATAAAGGGTAATAGTCCATTTTTTGAACTTATAAGCTTTTGAACTCATAAGCTTATAATTTTAAAAAATCAATCATAGACTTATAATTATTGAAATTAACTTATCGACGCTGCTTTGCTATTATAATGAACATCGACAGCAAGATTATGACGGACTTAATAAATAGATCTTTATCAATTAAAATAGAGTTCTATCATTCAGCATAAGAACAAGCATAGCAATGCATCATAGGGTTTGCTACCCTCTTAGTCTGTTATAATCAGTCTCTTACATTAACACTCACACTATAAGGATAATATTATGAGTAACACTAATAATGCGACCAACCAAATCGGTCTAGAACAATCAGATATGAGCGGTGTCATCACTAAACTTAATAGCTTACTATCAAGCTATCACATGTTCTATATTAACGTTCGTGGCTATCATTGGAACGTCAAAGGTGAGCACTTCTTTACTTTGCACCCACAGTTTGAAGAGCTGTATACCAGCCTACAAGTCGAGATTGACGAAATCGCTGAACGTATTTTAACCTTAGGTGGTACACCACTCCATGCGTATAGCGACTTTACGAAACATACAAGTATTCAGGAAGATAAAAACGTCAAAGATGGCAATACTTGTGTAAAAGGCGTAGTTACTGGCCTACAAGCGCTTATCTCAGAGCAGCGTCAAGTATCAGCGCTGGCGGTAGAAGCGGAAGACCAAGGTACTGCCGATTTAGTCGACGGCTATGTGCAGCAGCAAGAAAAGCTAATTTGGATGTATAATGCTTTTTTAGCAAAATAGTTAATACTTAAAGGTAGCTGACTTTAAGAGCGACCAGCCTTAGAAGTCGGTTATAAGTAAAATTATATGTCATAAAAAAGCACCCGCTATGGGTGCTTTTTTGTGGGTGAAGTTTGGGTTATATCTTCACATGTTTAAAGAGTAGAATCTACTGCTGTACCCACTGGCGAATTTTTTCGCGTTCAGCTGGCGTTGCTTGTAGCCATAACTGCATGAAGCTATCAAGGGTATTGGTGCTTTGATTGCTCGTCCCTACTGGCGCCACGGTATAGGTATTTGAAGACATACTACCTGTATTATTCTGAGTACTCGCCGTTGGCTGATTGAGAGCTGCGATTGCGCGTTGGTTCTGTAATTCTGCATCACCGCCACCACCAAATACGCCGCCTATCGCTTTACCCAATCCAGCAAACAAGCCATCATTACCATTTGCAACGCCCTGTTGACTGGCAATAATGGCATCGTCTTGCTGTATCGCAAGGGTTGGCTGTTTGACATAATCTTTGGCTGCCTCATACTTTTCTGGTTGATTAGGCATGGTCAAGCGGTATGTCTGGTTGTCTGCCAGTTCGGCTGTCACACTCACATTGCCTGAACGCAAATAATCATGCTCGTCACGCGGCAGATTATACAAGCGGTCATACTTAGCAGTAATCGCATGCTGACCCGGCTGCAAGGTGAATTGTTTAGTCAATGCCTGAAAAGGACTCTGTTGAACTTCTTGACCATTGATAGCAGTCACTTTGATATAGTCATCAACGAGCAAAGTAACAGCGGCATTTGAGAGCATAGATACCGATCCGGCACTGATAAGTAAGGTGCTGATGGTCAGTTTTTTTAGCAAAGAAGTATTGGTTTTCATAAGTGGTCCCATTGATAGTAAATGCATTGATAACAGCGACATTTTGGATAGAAACAAATGGTGTTTCTAATATTAAAAATCTAGTATTAAAAATCGAGTGGCATCGTATGTTGATCCTGATTGGCTGCCTCATTATCCACTTGTGTCTCTTGAGCAATATCCGCAAGCTCAGCTGCCAGCGTTTGCTCATCAATCGTACGCAAGGCATCACTGATGACCGCTTTAGAGATGTTACTACGCCCAAGATTTGAGAACATCGGCTGAATATAATTGAGCACCTCCATCATGGCACCGATACGATGTGGCCCTTCGGTCAGAAGATAATCAATAATACGCTCATCAAACTGCCAACCACGGCGACGTAAGATAGACTGCAGCAAGGCTTGACGGTCAGCAAGATCGTGACCATTCGGTACTTTAAAGGTAGGCGCTTGTGCCAGACGAGTGAGCAAATCCCTCAATTGAAATGGTAACTCGCCCGCAGGCTTATTGGCAGCAAATAATAACTGGCGCTGCCCTTCACGGCTACGATTAATGAGATGGAATAAGGCTTCTTGCCATTGACTACTTTGCTCAAGCACTTCTAAGTCATCGATGGCGATAAGCGAGAAGTTCTCAAGAGAAGACAGCACATTGACATCGGTATGGATCAATTCATTGAGCGACAAACAGATCGCTGACTTGTCCATCTCAATGAATGACTCACAAATAGCGGATAGTAGATGGGACTTACCAGTTGCAGGGCTGCCAAACAGGTACAGCTGACCAATCAGGCCGACATGTAGCTGCCGCACTGCATCAATAATCGACATCCAACCGGGACCGGCAAAGTCACTGAGACTCGCATCATGCTTAATGTCCAGATTGAGACTTAGCTGTGCTTCTGCCATGAATCATCAACTCGGTTTGCGTAGCGCAATAGATAGAAAAGGAAAAGGCGTGGTAACTTTTAAAACAGGCTCAGTTTAAGTAGGCTTAATAAAATAAACGAGCTTGAGGTTTTGATTACACTCAGTCAAACATGATATTTATCAAAATTAACGACGTGTATCAAAACGCTCACAGTAACAGCTGTTAGCGTTACTACTGCGCCTATATATAACATATTTGCAAAATGACTGACAAGTCTTTTACTTACTAAGCTTTGTCAGTCATTAATTATTAAGCCTAAATGACACCCTTATTATCTAGCTATTTTATAAATTTTCAATGACATTACGCCTATTATTTTTTAAATAACACCAACTGTTTACGACCTTTGTAAAAGTCCGTGGAGAGATAATAAGCATACAAGTGGCGGAACAATACATTTAGGACGGCAGACACCGGTAGCGCGATAAGCATACCAACAAAACCCAATAGACTTGCGCCTGCTAGTACCGAAAATATAACCCATAAAGGTGACAATCCGATCTTATCGCCCAACAATAAAGGCTGTAGGATGTAGCCTTCTGCCGCTTGACCGATTAAAAATGCGCCAACGATTAAGGATAAATACGTCCAATCTAAGCCAAACTGGAACAAACACGCAATAATAGCAGCGATGAAGCCAATACCGAAGCCCAGATAAGGTACGAAGCTAGCAATACCTGCCACCATGCCGATAATGAGACCCAGCTCAAGCCCAATGAGCTGCAACTGTACAGCATAAATTGCGCCCAACAACACCATCACCAACAGCTGACCTTTGATAAACGCCATCAATGCCCGATCACACTCTTGGGCAATACCAATAACTTTTTCGCAGTACGGCCCTGGAATCGCTGTCTTCCACATCTGTATGCGTTTGTCCCAATTGAACAAAAAGTAAAAAGTCAAAATCGGTACTAAGACAATCAATCCTGCATTATTGATAAAGCTCATGCTTGAAGCAAGCACCTGACTCATCATCGAGCTGGCATCAGAGAACTTATAATGTGTTTGCAGATATTCAACCAAGGTTTCAGAGAATCCTTTGGTTTCTAGTATGGGCAAGCGGATATTGGCATTCGCAACAAACCATCCGCGAACTACCTGATTATACCAATTCAAAACCTTGGGCAGATATTCCCAAGCCGCTTGTAGCTGATGCAGCAATGTCGGTATCAGCCACCAGAGCAGCAATACCATCCCCAAGGTAATGGTAGCATAAACAATAATAATAGCTATCCAGCGCTTGATATACTTTGAGAGACGTTTGACCAATGGATTGAACAAATAAGCGAGTACAAAAGCAAAGATGAACGGCAAAATGACCGGCATCATTAAATAAAGCAAAACAACAGCAATGATGAGCACGGCGACGATAAATAAGCGCCGGAAAAAAGGGTCTATCGATTGTTTGGTCATTAAGGGCCATCCTAAAAGTAAGCTAATCGCGATAACTTATCGTTGAGATTGCAGTTTTATTGCCACAAACTCACTGTATCGTTATCGGTACGTCTACAAATTCTAAGTGCTTTGATTCTAAGTGTTTTATTATCGCAGAGTCGACAAAAAAAGCAGTCATTTTTTGTTTCTTAACTTTTTATTTATCGCTTATTTCTAATCTTGGCCGAATATTGGCAAGTTGCTTTGCGAGTGAGGTCTATTATTAGGTATAATGCGCCCACTAACTTCAAACTTTGTAACATTGACTGCTATTATTAATGTCAATAAATAATTTATCGGTTAATTCCAATTATATAGCCCCCAACTGTGAGATGACTATGAGTGACAAGCCTTCGTTAAGCTACAAAGATGCCGGCGTTGATATCGATGCAGGCGATGCATTGGTGCAACGAATCAAGTCCGTAGCAAAAGCCACGACGCGTCCTGAAGTCGTGGGTGGACTGGGTGGTTTTGGCGCGTTATGCCGTATTCCGACAGGTTACACCTCGCCGCTATTGGTTTCTGGTACAGATGGTGTCGGTACTAAGCTCAAACTCGCGCTACAGCTCAATCGTCATGAGACGATCGGCATCGACTTGGTAGCGATGTGTGTCAACGACCTATTGGTATGCGGTGCTGAGCCTTTGTTCTTTTTAGATTACTATGCAACGGGTAAGCTCGATGTGGATGTGGCTGCTACTGTTGTCAGCGGGATTGGTGATGGTTGTAAGTTGGCCAATTGCGCGCTTATAGGTGGCGAAACTGCTGAGATGCCAGGCATGTATCAAAACGATGATTACGACTTGGCAGGGTTTTGTGTCGGCGTGGTTGAAGAAGCGGAAGTCATCACTGGCGAAAATGTCGCAGAGGGCGATGTTTTAATCGCCCTTGCCTCAAGTGGCGCGCATTCTAACGGCTACTCATTAGTGCGTAAAGTCATCGAAGTCAGCGGGACTGATGTCACTAGCAGTGATGAGCAATTAGATGGTCAATCTATCCAAGACGCGCTAATGGCACCGACGCGTATCTACGTAAAAGCCATTAAAGCCTTGCAAGATACTCTTGGTAGCTCAGCTTTACATGCCATGTCACATATCACCGGTGGCGGCTTAACGGACAACTTACCACGCGTACTGCCTGAAACTCTAGCCGCTAGCATCGATACCAATAGCTGGCAGTTCTCAGAGCTGTTCACTTGGTTGCAAACCCAAGGTAATATCGAGCAAAGTGAGATGTACCGTACCTTTAACTGCGGCGTCGGCTTTGTCATTGTCGTACCAAAAGATAAGGCAGATGCTGCTATTCAAACCTTGAACGATGCTGGCGAAAAAGCGTGGCAACTAGGCGAAATGATCAAGCGCAGCACTGATGATCAGGCGGATGCCGTGGTGTACCGTTAATGTCAGACAGTCCTATCAAAACTAGCAACAATAAACCATTACGCATTGCCGTTTTGGTATCAGGTAGTGGTAGCAATCTACAAGTATTAATAGATGCCATGCAAGCAGGTACACTACCAATTGAGATCGTCGGCGTCATTAGTAATCGTGAAGACGCCTACGCTATCAAGCGTGCCGAGCAAGCTAACATACCTGTCGCCGTGCTATCACATACTGATAGTGGCAAACGCATGGCCATCAAAACTTTTGAGACTCATGCCAGCGCCCAACTAACGGCATGGCAACCTGACCTAATCGTGTTGGCTGGCTTTATGCGGGTACTTAGCGCAGGTTTCATCGACAATATACCTCCACCGATGATTAATCTGCACCCTTCCCTGCTACCTGTTTATAAAGGCCTTGATACCCATCAACGTGCCATACAAGCAGGCGAACGTCATCATGGTTGCAGCATCCATGTCGTCACCGCTGAGCTCGATGCGGGCGCTGTTTTGACCCAAGCTTTTTTAGAGATTAACCAAAAAGATACTGCCGATAGCCTACAAGCGCGCGTCCAAAAGCTTGAACATCAACTGCTACCTTGGACAATTTTATTATTAGCTAAAAGTGTCATCAACCTGAACAGTCAGGACAAAGGAACTTTTTCTATATTGCCCACATTACCTTTAAAGCTGTATTTAGACAGTTAAAGCAGTAACAAGTAGTAAAGAAAATTAGTAATCATTTAAAACTATCAATCATAAAAAAGCCCAGTCACTCAATTAATGAATGACTGGGCTTTTCAGTATCTAATATTTAAAGCGTTTTAGCTTCAAAATCTGTACGTGCTCTTAGCTGTTATGCACGTGGACACCTTTGATGTTTACAAACTCTTTAATACCAAAACCACCATGCTCACGGCCGTGACCTGAGTTTTTTACACCACCGAACGGTAATGCTGGATTTGCAAGACCATAACCATTGATATAGACCATGCCAGTATCGAACTGCTCATTAGCTAAGCGAATCGCTTTGTCCTCATCTTTTGAGAAGATCGCGCCACCTAAACCATAACGGCTGTCATTAGCGATACGTAAGGCATCGTCTTGATCTTTAGCTCGTATTAGCGCTGCAACTGGACCAAATAGCTCGTCATCATAGGCAGGTTGGCCTTTTTCGACGTTCTCTAAAATAGTTGCAGGATAAAAGCTGCCTTTACCTTCTGGCAATTTACCGCCAACTGATATCGTAGCACCTTTGCTAACACTTTCTTCTACTTGCTCATGCAACTTTTCTTGCAAGTCTTTGCGCGCTAGTGGTCCAAGATCTGAGCTGTCATCCATTGGATCGCCGGCTTTTTTACTTGCAAACTCTTCAACGATACGCTCACGGAACTCGTCATACAGGCTATCAACAACGATAAAGCGCTTTGCAGCCACACAAGTTTCGCCATTATTTATCAGACGCGCTAGCGTACAAGTTTGTACTGCAAGCTCAAGATCAGCATCTTCTAAAACGATAAATGCGTCATTTGAACCCAGCTCTAGAACTGCTTTTTTGATTGCTTTGGCTGCTTGCTGACCGACGATACTACCTGCACCATCACTACCAGTGAGCGTCACACCGCGTACTTTATCATTACCAATTAATTTCTCTGACTGATCATGATCAATTAAAATGGTACGGAACAAGTCGTTTGGTAAGTCAGACTCATGGAATATTTTTTCAATTAATAAGCCAGAACCAGTCACGTTTGCTGCGTGCTTGAGCAGAATGCTGTTACCTGCCATCAAATTGGCTATGGTATAGCGGAACACTTGATACGCTGGAAAATTCCAAGGCTGCATACCATAAATGACACCAATGGGCTGATAAGTGACAATACCTTTTTTGAGACCTTCGATGTCACGTTCATCGTCAGCAAGCGCGGCCACACCTTTTTCTGCAGTGTAATCACAAATGGCTTTACACAGATCAACTTCTTGTAGACTCTGACTATAAAGTTTACCACGCTCCTCAGTCATAAGACGAGACAGCTCTTCTTTATACTTCATCAGGGTTTCGCCAATAGAGTTAATAACCTTCGCGCGCTCTTCATGACTGGTTTTACGCCATTCTAGAAACGCTTGATGTGAGGCTTCAACGATGTTGTTGACCTCATCATTACTCATATAGTCGTAATCTTTAATATCTTCGCCTGTTGCTGGGTTTACAGTAGTAATATCTGCCATGATTGTTGCCCTTATTTATTTGTTGTTCTTAGTTAATGCTAGTTAGCTAATGCTAATTTAGAGTTGCACTTAATCAAAACTTTAAGAAGCTTCGATCGTGTCGCCTGTCTTAACAATGGATGCTCTAGTTGTCTTTTTTCTTAATGTAGAGCTATCATAACAAATCATTTGCTTTGAAGTTTTACAAGATATAAAGAAGTGTGCGTAAGATGTTAAGAGTGTGACTCATTCGTTGTTAAATACATATTTGGCAGATTATTAGCATATTTATCAAAACTATTTAGGGCGTGTTGAACATTCGACCATGGCACTGACAGAGACTATTTGTGAATGTTCAACACGCCCTAATATATAACTGCTTATAGTCAAAATATCCCAAAAACGTGACGGTATTGCTGATATCGATATAACTTTTCACTGACTATATATTTATGAAATCTTTGATAAGAAATCAAGCAAATAAAAAACCAGCACATGATATATGGGCTGGTTTTATCGATTGTTTAAGCGATACTTATGTTATTCACATTTTGTTAGAACAAATGATTGATAATAGGGATATCTTGTGGAGGATTCTCTTCCTCGTCAACGATTTGACGCGCTACATGCATAATGAGCTGGCGCAACCAACGATGGGCTGGGTGATGCTGCAATAAAGGCGACCACGCCATCGTTAGCTCAAATTCAGGAATAAAAAATGGTGGCTCTTCCATTTTTATACTGTCATTATTGGCCTGCATTTTTGCCACCCGCGTCGGCAATGTCGCAATCAAATCTTTATTGGCGGCGAGCATCGCCGGCATCTGATAGTGACGCGTAAAGACGCTGATTTGACGCTTTTGACCCAAACGTTGCAGTGCTTGATCAATTGAGCCTAGGCCGCCAGATTTTTCTGGATTGACCCCAAATCCCACGCCCATGCCTGTCTTGGACACCCAAACATGCTGCGCTTTTAGATAGTTTTTTAGATTAAAACGATTGGCATAGGGGCTTTCTGACGATAGCAAGCAACTAAACGTATCGCGCCATACGAGCACTTGATGGAAGCTTTGCGGTATCTCGTTAAAGCGGTTGATCGCCAAGTCCACCCGTCCCTGCTCCATATCGCGATAGGAGACATCAGATGGCGTCAAGAAATCCAAAATGACGTTGGGCGCTTCGGAACGTAGCGCTTTTACTAGCTTGGGTACTAAGGTCGCCTCGGCATAATCTGAAGTCATAATGCGAAAGACGCGTGAGGTACTATAAGGGCGAAACTCGGTACGTGGCTCTAACACTTGCGTGAGGTCAGCCAATATCTCGCGAATACGTGGCTGCAACTCAAGGGCGCGCTCAGTTGGGGTCATGCCCTCTGATGAGCGTACTAATAGTGGGTCATTAAACAGCTTACGTAAGCGCCTTAGAATATTACTCATCGCCGGTTGGGTAATGCCAAGCTGTTCAGCTGCACGTGTCACATTTTTTTCTCGCAACAACACATCTAAATGTACCAATAAATTCAAATCAACCCGCTGCAAATTCATATGTATTTCTCTTTGCCTTAGAATAAATACCACTATAAATATTGGTATTTTTAGTACTGTCATAAATATTTATCGTCTATAACCGCATAATATTACTATTTTTTTGTCTAGGGGTTCCTACAATCAGCTAATTATAACGCAAACTAGCCATCATAAGACATTGTTTTTTATACATTATAACCAAATAAAATACCCAAGATAACTATCATAAATTAGATAAATCTTGGTAAGGCAGTTATAGTGAGTGACACAGACAAGCCGTCACGCAAACAATAAACCGTAGGCTGAGACGCTGATTATAAGCTTACCGACCAACATAATATTTTAATGGTCCGTATCGATAGCAAAACCTAATCAACTGCCTAGCAATCGATTTAGATAAATTTTTTGCCAGTGATATTTTTTAGCTGATTGCCTCAATGATTATTGTAACACCTCTCATCGCCAATTATAAAACCACAGCGCTATAATTGTTTAGGTAGCACACAAAACATACTGAATGAGCGTCACGCTATCACTATGTATTAGACAATTTGTTAACTGCTGAGTTCAGCAAATCTCTTGTGTTTATAGATAGGTTTGTTTAGGGTAAGTAGGGCTGCGTTCAATATACATTTATTTTTAGCTGATATAACCATTCATTCCTTTTCGTTATGTCTATACTTATTAGATGTCGAGAACCTTAATAAAAATCTTATTTTGTATCTCTCAATAACAGACAGTCGTGATCAATTTATCACTTAATTTTTCTCGTTTTTACACCCCACCAAGGAGACTATAGATGTCAACTGTTTATAAATCAGCGATCGATTTAGTACGTGAATTAAAGCAAAAGCACGGTAACTGGCAAAATATCAGCGAGACTGATGCCGCACGTATGATGGCACAAAACCGCTTCAAAACAGGTTTGGATATCGCCAAGTATACTGCAAAAATCATGCGTCAAGATATGGAAGAGTATGACAATGATACTTCTCAGTACACGCAGTCTTTAGGTGCTTGGCATGGTTTTGTTGCCCAGCAAACCATGTATGCTAAGAAAAAATACTTTGGTACCACGTCAAAAACTTACATCTACCTATCAGGTTGGATGGTTGCAGCCCTTCGCTCTGAGTTTGGTCCTCTTCCTGACCAATCTATGCACGAAAAAACCTCTGTACCTAAGCTAATTGCAGAGATCTACACCTTCTTGCGCCAAGCCGATGCTAAAGTACTAAACGATTATTTCCGTGAGCTAAACGCTGCAGAAGAAGCCGGTCAAGACACCTCAGCTATCCTAGAAAAAATCGAAAACTTTGATTCGCATGTTGTGCCAATCATTGCTGACATCGATGCAGGTTTCGGTAACGAAGAAGCGACTTACTTGCTAACCAAGCAAATGATCGAAGCGGGTGCTTGTGCTATTCAGGTTGAAAACCAAGTATCTGATGCTAAGCAATGTGGTCACCAAGCAGGTAAAGTAACTGTACCGCATGAAGACTTCATCTCTAAACTAAATGCGATTCGTTATGCATTCTTAGAGCTTGGTGTTGAAGACGGCATCATCGTTGCTCGTACTGACTCTGAAGGCGCATCACTAACGCAAAAAATCCCAGTATCAAATGAGCCAGGCGATTTAGCTTCTAAATACATCGACTTCATCGAAATGGAAGAAGTGACGCTAGAGAACGCCAACGAAAACGACAGCTTGCTTAAGCACAACGGCAAATTAGTTCGTCCAGTACGTCTAGCCAATGGTCTATATCAGTTCCGTGAAGATACGAACATCGATCGCGTTGTCCTTGACTGTGTTACTGCTCTAGAAAATGGTGCTGACCTATTATGGATCGAAACACCGACTCCAGACGTAGAACACATCAAAATGATGGTTGATCGTATCAAAGAAGAGCAGCCTAAAGCGAAGCTTGTATACAACAACAGCCCATCATTCAACTGGACGCTTAACTTCCGTAAACAAGTAATCGCTCAGTGGGAAGAAGAAGGCAAAGACATCTCTAAGTACAATAAAGATGACTTGATGAGCGCTGATTATGACGGTACTGAGCTTGATGAAGCAGCTGATATCGCTGCTAAAAACTTCCAACGTGATGCATCACGTGAAGCGGGTGTATTCCATCACTTAATCACGCTACCGACTTACCACACCACGGCACTTAGCGTGCATGAGCTTGCTAAAGGCTATTTCGGTGAAGACGGTATGCTTGCTTATGCAGCTGGCGTACAACGTAAAGAAATCCGTGAAGGCATCGCTTGTGTTAAGCACCAAGCAATGGCCGGTTCTGACCTTGGCGATGACCACAAAGAGATCTTCTCTGGTGACAATGCCCTTAAAGCTGGCGGCGGCAAGAACACGATGAACCAGTTCTAATCACCGACACTTTATAAATACTTTTTATAAGTAAAGGTTACAAGAAAAGCCGCCCTACACTATGTAGGGCGGCTTTTTTATGAGCAGATTTAGGACGTGTCCTCAATCTGAACAAAGTACCTAAAAGTGAGGACACGCCCTACTCAATTATAAAAATGCCATCACAAACTGATTGCATTGAAAAATATTTAAAAATTAGCGTCCAATAGACAAAATGCTTCAGTCATTAGAATGGCGGTCATCAATATGACTATTGCCCTTGGTTTTTATCTCAGACCTACGTTTTGCGTTGAGCTTGGCGTGGTTCATACGCCTAGTACTTCTACGAAATTTGCGATACAGCATTTTTATGAGTCTATAGACCCCATAAAATACTGCTAGCAGTACGACAAGCCACCACAGTCTAATCAAAGTAATAGCGACTTCTCTTAACATCTCCCAACCTTGTTTGAATGCCTGACTCACTTGTGCGCTAAAGCTTGGGCGTTCAGCCTCTATCAGCAGATCTATATTCTGCGTCGTTTCTTTATAACTGATATCTGGTTGCGTAAAAGTTAGGTTGATCGTACTGTATTTCACTCTATCCGTAATATTCATTTGCTCTAACTGCGCATATTCCTGCTGTTGCCGCGCAGCATAGGTGGCGGTGATCGTATCGACATTACTGGTTTGATCTTTGTCATTTTTGCTATTAAGCCGCTCTTGACTGAGATCCTTTGCCATATCACTATTGAGATTACTTGCCAGTTGCTCGCGATATATATCCAAAGTGACATCTTGAGCCGAGAATTCCTGTTCATTCAAAAAAGCCACTTGCTGCTGCACTTGTTTTAGGAACTTGTTCACGTTTTGTCTAGGGATACGTACGGTCATCTCAGCTTGTCGATAATAAGTCGTCAAAACAACATTTTTATCCCCTTGCACAAAACCACGACTATCACGCTCCCGATTGCTAATATGACTTGATGCCACATAACCGCTTTGCTGATAGGTCAGATTCTCAATAGCGCTACTGCTCTCAACCACATCCTCTACTTTGAAGTCAGCTGCCGCCGTAATCAGTAACGTCTTACCTGCTATTTTGATATCAGCCGCTTGGCTATTAAGGGTCTGCTCACTATCATTGGATAGGTTTTCTACTTGTAACTTAAGCGAGTCTTTATTATTGGTATCTGATATATCAGCACCCTGATCTGTTATCTCTTCAACCGCTTGTTCCGTCGTCACATATTCAGTCTCAGCGCTACTCTGTTCTGATTCATACTCCTCATTTTGTGGACTGCAGCCACTAGCGACAATAGTAGTTAAGGCTATAACGCTACATACTTTAAGCCAGTTAGCAGTTTTGTAGATAGAATCACTGTAATCCGATGCTGACGTGTTTGGTTTAAAGGTTTGCCTGACAGAAAAAGCCCTTGTCTTCTTTAATCTCGTTTTCATCGCTGCAACTCCATTTTTATCTTACTTTTGTTTAATTCCTTGCCCTGATTATAATGATTATTTGCCAAAAGTATATTGTTAGCGATAAAAAGCACGCAAACAGTCAAAATTTCACTTGTGATTATGAGATAGCTTTCATACGATGTTATTAAGTTGATTATAATTATCAAACAACTAGGAATATACGATGCAAGAAATAGAGCTGAAATTTTTGGTACCGGAGGCACGGTTAAAAAGTCTAATGCGTCAAGCTCAAGTCAAATCGTCACAAGTACTGCAACTGGCCGCACATTATTTTGATACCCCTGATCAGCAACTGGCGCAAGCGGGTATTGGTCTGCGTATTCGTAAAGAAGGCGATGCTTGGGTACAGACCATCAAAGCAGGTGGTGATGGTATTGCGGCGCGCTTAGAGCACAATGCCGTATTGAATAATGAGCAGGTACAAGCAATGCTCGACAAGCATGAGCTCATGCCAGATTTAACGATTTATCAGGACACGCCAATTGCACCAGCATTGGCGGTATTTAACCTCAAAAAACTGGCCAAGCAGCTCAATCGTCAGTATGTCACTGATGTACGGCGTACCACGCGCTTGCTGGTAGAAGAGGATAGCGAGCAAGGCGACAATATGATCGAGATGGCGTACGATTATGGCGAAATCATTCATGGTAATGATGATAATCATCGAGAGGCCATTCAAGAGATCGAATTTGAGCTAATCTCAGGAGATTTAGATTTTTTATTTATCACCGCAAAAAGCTGGTGTCAGCGTTATAAACTCTGCTTGTCTACCGTGACGAAAGCGGAGCGCGGTGGTCTACTTATCCAAGGACAGCCCCATAGCCCAGCAGTTAGCGCTAATCTTAGTCAGCTAATGGTTAAAAAAGACGGCAGCATGCCCGCCTTTGTCCGTGCGGTAGTCCATAACTGTCTGCTACAAATACTGCCAAACAGCAGTGCTATCGTCGCTGACAGCACAGATGATGCGCATGTTCTCCAATTGCGTATCGGTATTCATCGCCTGCTTACTACGCTGAAAGCCTTTGCAAGCTTCTCTGATGAGATCAACCCGGATTGGCCGCTGATACTGAAACAAACCGCCAACTTATTGGCTGATTATCAAGAGATTTCTTATCTTGCCAGCCATATCGAGCCGAAATTACAAGAGCATGGCGCGCCTGTGGTTGATTGGTCTACAGATATGAATACGGTCAAGATTAACCCTATCGATGCAGTACGAGCCAATGACTTTCAACTGACTTTGCTCGAGCTAATAGCTTTTACCATGAGTGACCCAAACCTTGAGCCCAAAGCTGATAAGCTTGCCCGTGATAAAATAGTAAAAGTACTTAGCAAACAGCATAAAAAAATGCTCAAAGCTATACAAAATCTTGATGATATCAATAATGCTGAACCAGATAGCTCTAACTTAGAAGGCCATGATTTGGAAAGTCATAATTTATATAGGATGGATTCATATAGCAACGATAAACAGCAAGCCCAGCATAAATTACGCTATCAGCTAAAAAACTCACGTTATATCAGTGAATTTGCCACGCCGTTATTGCGTAAAAAAGGGGCTAAAAAGAAAAATAAACGCGGGTTAAAACGTCTGATCAAAGCGCAAAAAGCACTGGGGCGATATCTAGATCATAATCAATACCAACAGCGTTATCAGCAAAAATCCACAGTGGATACCAATGCTTTGTATGGCGCCGGTTGGTTTGCTGCGAGGCTAAGTGATGACTATAATCGCCATCATAAACGCTTGGCTAACGTTAAAGATAACGATATATTTTGGTAGTCACCATTAGGTAGACATATTTATATCGACATGAACGCTTAGAAAAGACAGCTCAATGCATTATGGCTATCTTTTTAAGTTTCATTGTTTATTAATACAATACCATTGAAGGGTTTATAAGATGTCTTTCTCACTCGCTACAATCGTGACGGGTGTACCCTCTTCGACTTGTTCAAACAAATCGATAATATCTTGGTTGCGCATACGCACGCAGCCATGTGAGTAAGGCGCGCCCATCGGTTCGCTGTCTGGTGTGCCATGAATATAAATATAACGCTGATAAGTATCGCAGCCACCTTGGCTATTGCGACCTTTATTAACCCCTTCCTCAACGCCGCTTAACCATAAAATACGGCTCAATATCCAATCACGCTCAGGATGTAGAGCCCTAAAGTCGGCACTATATACTTCCCCTGTAGGCACACGACCGACAAACACAGCATTACGAGGTGCGCTACTGCCTATTTTTTCTGCGATAACATGCTGGCCGAGCGGCGTACAGCCACTGTCTTGCTGGCTGCCAATGCCATTTTTGGCGGTAGAAACTAAGTATTGAGCGAGCTCTTTATTCTGCTGATATACCGTCAAGGTCTGCTGAGCGATATTAATCAGTAACGTCGTAGCGATATCTGTATTTGGAGCAAGGTCTGCGTTATTGGTCATAGCGGTCTTCCGGCTGTCATTTGGAGTATTATTAGCAAAATGATTGAGATTTTCTATTATTAAGGGATTGTATCAAGGCTTTTGGCACCGTAATATAGGGGCACACTTTTTGATGCTAGCAGATTATGACGACTATTTCACCGACACGTGTGTCGATGTATGATTTTCTATATCAAGATACCCAGCCGATGGTGTCATTATTGGCTGATGCCGCCAAGCTTTCTTTGCCGCAAGCGCGCTTGGCAATTGATTGCAGTTTGCAGGCCATTATTAGTGCCCTTCTCGCTTATCAGCAGCGCTATCAAGGTCAAGTCGTTAGCAAAAAGCTGTTTGGACGCAGTGCTGTCAAAGAGCTTAGGCAATACAACTCGATGAATTTTGCGACCATCAGTGCGACGTTATACCATCGCCACGATGCTGCAGACGCCATATTTAACGATAGTGCTCGCGTGATAAAGGCCAGTGAGTACATTGCAAACCGCATTGATGCTACGACGCCACAAGTGCAGATTTTACTGACATCGCTATGCGTGATTGTGCTGCGCGAGCTGGCTATTTTAGCGGAATACAGTCAGCTTGATAATGATGAAATTAATAAATGGTTTGCATTGCAGCCACAGTTTTTGTCGATAGATCGATTCGCCGCCGACCAGACCCAGATAATGCCTACGACCTTAGCCGACACTGATAATAACAAAAGCAGCACTTTGTCTTCAGACGCTACAGAAATAGTATCGGAAGATGGTGCAGAATGTGAGTTGTTAGATGCAGAGCAACTCTTAAGTACGCCACCACCTTTCGATCCTTATTGGTACAAACTGAATAATTTTAAAGCTGATAATTATGAGCCGGCACAAGATATGCAGCTGGCTACTGGCAATTACTTAAAGGCGATTGGCCGCTCTACTGAAAACATTCAGCAAGGTGGACACAATGATTTATTGATGTTTGCAGAAATGACTGCCGTTACCTTACCGCATCAGCGCTGGCTATTGCAGTTGGCCAAGATTTCAGAAATATATTTACAACGTAATCGGCTACGTATTACCTCAGAACCTGCTACCCCGCCAAAACCGCCGCTGGTTAGCTTAGGGTTGATCGGTGGGAACAATGACAATACACCGGCCACTACCAGTGAAAAACCGATTGAATATGATGCGGCCACACCACTTTGGAAAAACCCAGTGATTCTTATCATTATTGTGGTCATTGGTGTGCTTGGGGCGCTGGCTACTTTAAAATACCAAACGCAAAAATCTAACGGTGCCGTTCCAGCAACCGAAGAGGTCTTAGCGCAAGAACGCAGCGAGGAACGTCAGCAGCAAGATGTGGCCATTGTCATGGTAGATGATGAAGCAGCTGGTGGCACAGAAAAAGCGAAAACTGAATAGATATCAGCAATACCATCGCGTTTTCAGAGTATTTTGGCGATACAGTTTCACCAATCACTATCATCCATAAAAAAGCAGAGACACTATCAATATAGGTCTCTGCTTTTTTTGTGATTTATCAGCTCAATTAACTATTATCTAACGATAAATAGCTAGAAAGCTTATACCATGCACAAAAATTAGAGTAGTAAGGAAAAAGAGTGCAAATACTACGCATTGTAGGTTAAGCGATTTTGACACAGCTAATCGTCTTTTTGGCGTTTGGTATTATTTTGATAAATCACGACCACGGCTGGCTTCAATCGCTAGACGTAAGCCATTCAAACGAATGAAACCTTCTGCGTCTTTTTGATCATAAGCACCAGCATCATCTTCAAAAGTGGCAATTTTTTCATCGAACAATGAATCATCAGACTTACGACCGACGACGCTCACAGCGCCTTTATACAGCTTCACACGTACGGTGCCGTTGACATATTCTTGTGACTTGTCAATTAATGCCTGTAGCATCATACGCTCAGGGCTAAACCAGTAACCATTGTAAATAGTCTTGGCATAACGAGGCATTAGCTCATCTTTTAGATGCGCCGCTTCACGGTCAAGCGTCAAAGATTCGATACCGCGGTGGGCTTTTAGCATAATCGTACCGGCTGGGGTTTCATAGCAGCCGCGTGATTTCATACCGACATAACGGTTTTCGACGATATCTAAACGACCGATACCATGCTTACCACCAATCTCGTTGAGCTTAATCATCACCTCATAAGGCTTGAGCGCTTCGCCATCAATCGCAACGATGTCGCCTTTCTCATATTCTAGCTCTAAATACTGTGCTTCGTCAGGGGCTTGTTCTGGGCTAACTGACCAGCGCCACATGTCGTCTTCTGCTTCGGCATACGGATCTTCTAGGATACCGCCCTCATAAGAGATATGCAGCAAGTTGGCATCCATTGAGTACGGAGATTTTTTCTTATTGCCCGCATAATCAATCGCAATATCATGCTCTTTGGCATATTCCATCAAGCTCTCACGACTCGATAAATCCCATTCACGCCAAGGTGCGATTGTCACCACATCTGGTGACAAGGCAACAGCACCTAGCTCAAAACGTACTTGGTCGTTACCTTTACCAGTCGCGCCATGACTGATGGCATCAGCGTTATGTTCTTTAGCGATTTCAACCAAGCGCTTGGCAATGAGTGGACGCGCAATAGAAGTACCTAGCAGATACTCGCCTTCATAAATGGCATTGGCACGGAACATTGGGAATACGTAATCACGAGCGAACTCTTCACGCAAGTCTTCGATATGGATATGTTTGATACCCATGGCTTTAGCTTTGGCACGCGCCGGCTCCACCTCTTCGCCCTGACCGATATCAGCGGTAAAGGTAATCACTTCGGCATCATAGGTTACTTGTAGCCACTTCGCGATGATTGAGGTGTCAAGACCACCTGAATAGGCCAGTACGATTTTATTAATATTTTTTGGATCAAGCTGAGCCATGAATAACTCCTATTATGAGAATTTATTGTCGAATACATTTAATAAGACGTAAAAATGCGAATGATGGGATAAAATCAATAAAAGATATATTGCTTGCTCAGTGTACATCATATTTACTATTGGCAAAAGTGTAACTGCCACAGGGTACTAGCTTTTGCTGTCAATGCCTCTGTCATCCCTCTGCATTATTTGTCCAAAAATACACACTCATGATGATAAGAACAATAACCCATGAATGCTGCAAAGACATTTTGCCGCTTATCTAGTCACGTATTTAGTCGCACTGACAAATCTGTTATTATAGCCACACAGTATCATTCCCTATTATTCCCCAATACGACGATATAGAGCGCGACGACACTATGACTGATTCGATTACAGAATTGACCATCCTTCAGCCAGATGATTGGCATATTCACCTTCGTGATGACAGCGCCTTAGCCACTACTGTACCGCATGCAGCCAGTAGCTTTAACCGTGTTATTTGTATGCCAAATCTAGTGCCGCCTGTCAAAAATGTTGACGATGCGCGTGCCTATCGCGCACGGATTATGCAGCAGCTACAAGCCAGTGACTTATCTGCTGAGCGCCAAGCCGCATTTGACCCGCGTATGACGTTATACTTAACGGACAGAACGACAGCACAAGATATCGAAATGGCAGCACAGTCGGGTATCGTTCAAGCAGTCAAGCTCTACCCTGCTGGTGCTACCACCAACTCTGCGGATGGTGTCACTGATATCAACGCCTGCGTAGATGTCTTTGAAGCGTTAGAAAAACACAACCTACCACTGCTATTACATGGTGAAGTGACGCAAGACCATGTGGATATTTTTGATCGCGAAAAACGTTTTTTAGATGAGGTACTGGCACAAATTATCGTTAAATTCCCAACACTAAAGATTGTGGTAGAGCATATTACCACCAGTGATGCCGCTGACTTTGTCTTGGCGCAAGGCAACCATATCGCTGCTACCATTACGCCGCAGCATTTGATGTTTAACCGCAACCATCTATTGGTCGGTGGCATCAAACCGCACTTTTATTGCTTGCCTATCTTAAAGCGTGAAAGCCATCAAAGAGTATTGTTGGATGTTGCTACCAGTGGCAATCCAAAATTTTTCTTAGGCACTGATTCTGCTCCGCATGCCACAGATAAAAAAGAGGCTGCGTGTGGCTGTGCTGGTTGTTATAGTGCGGCGACTGCGCTACCGTTATATGCGACCGCTTTTGATAGTGTGGGCAAAATAGACAAACTTGAAGGCTTTGCCAGTCGTTTCGGTGCCCAGTTCTATGGGCTGCCTGTTAATGACAGCACAATTACCCTCATCAAAACACCTATGCAAGTACCCGCAGACTACCCATACTTTGACGGTAGCTCACTGACACCGCTTATGGCTGGTGAGACGTTGCCTTGGTCTCTTAAAGTGTAACGCTTGCTCAATGCTAACAGACCCTAGTTTATTCTAAAGTATCAGTGATACCCTTGTGGCAAGCGGTGTGGCTGATATTTTAGTTTGTTCTTGATTTCATTTTTTAATTCAATACCACTGCACGACTGATAAAAGCGATTTAACTTAATATGACCACTCAAACCGATGCGACCTTGCCTGCAGACGACCCATCAAATAACGTCGCTAATAGTCATCCAAATAGTGACTTAGCGACTGATAACACTGATAACGTTAATAACATTGATACTAGTAGCGTCGACGCTAACAACACCGACAGTAAAGTGGTGCCAGATAATGACACCCAAACACCGATGAGTCTAAGAGACCGTTTTCGTAAGTTTATGCCTGTCGTGGTCGATGTCGAAACCGCGGGTTTTAACTCGCAGACCGATGCTTTATTAGAGATAGCTTGTATTCCGATTTTGCTGAATGAGCACGGTGTATTTTATCCCGGTGACGCTTTTAATGCCCATATTGAGCCTTTTGAAGGTGCCAATTTAGAACCAAGTGCCCTCGCCTTTACGGGTATTGACCCCAATAACCCAATGCGGAAAGCCATTGCAGAAGATGAGAAAACGGCACTACGCCGCATTTTTAAGGGTTTAAAAGAAGTGCGCCGCGCTGAAGACTGCCGTCAATGCGTGTTGGTCGGTCATAACGCCCACTTTGACTTGGGGTTTTTAAATGCAGCGGTGCTACGTACTAACAGTAAAAGCCACAACCCTTTCCATAACTTTTCCGTCTTTGATACCGTAACCCTCGCCGCGCTTGCTTTCGGTCAGACAGTATTGGCACGCGCCTGTAAAGCTGCAGGTCTTGACTTCGATGGTAAAGACGCCCATTCAGCCTTATATGATACCCAAAAAACAGCCGAGCTGTTTTGTCATATCCTTAACCACTATCCTATGTTGTCTAATGCTTTACATACCGAACAAAGCAAAGTAGAGTTAACAGATAACGACACGCAATAAACGGTTATTTTTACAGTAATAACTGATCGTTTGCCAAAGTTGACGATCGTAATTTTGCAATACCTTGATGACTTTGACATCTTGATTTCACAATCAATAAGGATATGATTGATACCACGATAAGTAAGGTGGCTACTTGGGCCAATGTCATGTAGCGCTGTTAAAAGGAATTAATAGCTCACTTACTTGCCACTATTTTGCTCTCAAACAACACCGTTATATCCTATAGATGGTTTAAGTCGCTCACACTGCCCTGATAGCTGAGGTTATTGATATCGATAATGCCCCTGCTGTTAAGGCTTAATAAGAGGGACTTTATTATGGATCCACAGCTTAAATTATGGGGCACCATCATCGGTTATATGCTCCTCGCCTTAACCATTAGTGGCTGCACATCTTTATGGATTCGCCACCATTTAAAGAGTAATGACCTACATCCAAGTCGTGCACTCAAAAAAAGATACTTAATATTAAAAAGACGAAGAAAAAGGCTTGACAGCAAACGCAGACGCCATTAAAATACGCACCACTTCAGCATAAATGGTGAAAGCAGCTGAAGCGTTGTTACTAGTCCCCATCGTCTAGAGGCCTAGGACACCGCCCTTTCACGGCGGTAACGGGGGTTCGAATCCCCCTGGGGACGCCACTATTTGGCGTCACTGATTAGCACTTTTGCTGTAAAGCATAAGATAAGACTAATAAGCGTACCATCAAAAAGTCCGGTCACATTCTATTGTGACTGGACTTTTTTTATCTCTGTATATTCTCTTAATATTTCAGATGACTACACTACTAACGCTGCCAGCTTACAACCCACTCCACTCTCAAATATAGACGGGCATGGATACGGTATCACCGACTAGCCACTTATTAATTGTTTGATTATCTATTTTGAGCGCTGATCTTCTGATAAAAAAGTGCCTTATCAAATTTTTATCGCAAAAAAGCCAGCAATCTTAGCTGGCTTTTTTTATAAGCTGTCTATCCATAATATCTTAAAAATTATGGCAAGCTAAAAAATCTTGTCTGATAACACAAACCAAAGAAGTGCCAATATAATGAGTGCACCCAATACCGTCTGAATTAAGAAAAAGGCTTGGTGCTGACCAACGACTTTACCTAGCGTTAAACCTAAGGTGCTGTATTGGATCGGCTGACTGTCGATCTCGCCTGTTCTGACCTGCTGTTCATAGTAACCTTGCAAGATATCTAAAAACTCCGTCCATTCGTCAGTGTTCCACTCATAGGGCTTGAATGGCATAAACCTTTTAAGCTTAGGCTCTTTAATCATCCAACGTTCAAGAGTGATAGAGCGCAATGACCAACCAGCGAAACGACGTTCTGCTAGCGCAGAAAAATCTAAAATGTTTAGATCTTTATGTCTATCGTCCATTACTAAGCGATTTTTGAGATTGGTTAATGCTTGTTCGCTACCTTCTACGCACTGTAAAAAATAACCATTGCCGTAGCAAAGAATACCCGTAATATTATCAGTTTTGTTACGCTTGCTGGCGACTTCTGCGATATCGTTCAGTGTACTGGCATTTGATAGACCAGTCGACGTAATGCGGCTCAAATACACAAGTTGGCAGAGGTCTGTCGTGACTGGATTTGTTGAACTATTGACTGTTGACAATCAGCTTCTCCCTATTATCAGGTAAATTTAGCTAAGACAACCATACTAACTTTTGAAAAACACATAGAGACAAGACAATTAGGATGTCAAATTGGCTTGATACATTATTGATTTTATAAGTATTTATATTAATTGTATTAAGTTGGTTACATCATAGTTTAGTTTGGTCATCAAAGCAACCTATGATTATCTTATAACACTACTTATGTATACTAAACGATCATTTAGCATTATATATATTGAGTATGTGACATATAACGATATATTTTTGCTGTCTAGTACGCTACTTTTTAAGAACAAAAATGGATATCAGCGGTGCCTAATGTATTGATATTACTTTTCACTGACCATAGCTAACGGCTTACGCGTTAAAATGAATAGGTACAGTAAAGCAATCACTCAAAAATTTTAAGTGATTGTTTAAATATCTTTGAGAAATGATTAGGACTGAGCGTTGAGAATCGCTGCTAGCAATGTAGCGTCGTCTGGATAAGTGAGTTTTATGTTTTGACGACTGCCAGTCACTAAACGTATAGGGAGATTTAGATGTTCAAACGCGCTTGCTTCATCGGTAATATCTAGCTGATGCTTAGCGACATGTGCGAGTACTTGCTGCAACTCACCTAGGCGAAATACTTGTGGGGTTTGTGCTTGCCACATATTACTGCGGTCGATAGTGCGTTTAGCATAAGAGTGTGAGCTGCTGCTATTTATCGATGTATTAACAAGCTCAGATTGAGCAGTAGAATAGACATATGACTCTTTTAGCGTATCAGCCACTGGCGTCGCTAAGATAGCACCATAAGGCTCTGACATCGCTGCCTCGATAACTTGATTAATATCATTACTGGGAACGGCAGGGCGCGCGGCATCATGAATCAGCACTAAATCTGAATCGTCAGCACCTGAATGACTGATTGCCTCTACCCCTGCCTGTACTGATTGCCAACGTTCAGTGCCGCCAATGGCATAATATATAGGAAGTGCAAAATCAAGCGTCTGCGCTGTGCTGTCATCTGCTGCGATGACCAATAAGCACTTGTCAATATAAGCACTTGACGCAAGCCGTGCCACGCTATGCTGTAGCAAGGTTTGCCCTTGCAAGATTGTATATTGCTTAGCAATAGACGCACCGAAGCGACTACCGCGACCAGCGGCGACAATCATGGCGTGTATATTAGGTGTGGTATTCATAAGGTGGTTTTGATTGATACTCATGGTTGGATTCCATGATGATAGGACGGGGAGGAAGTGAAAAAGAGGTTTAGATTTTGACCATAAATATTTTAAGACCAATAATGTGACTACTGTAAATAGTAGAAAACACTCATTTTGTAAAATTAAGAGCGATTAATAACGGCTGTGCGTCGTCGGCGCTGTTGATACTTGTACAAAAGTCTCATTTGGCTTGATTAAGCCCAAATCTAAACGCGCGTGCTCTTCTACTGCCTCAAGACCATTCTTTAGGTCATAAACATCAGTACGCAATAAATTATTTGCAGCCACTTGGTTGTCGTTCAGACGCTGCTGATCTTCAATCTGAGTCTGTAGTTTATTACGCTCAAAGCGACCATTTTCACCCAACCAATACTGATATTGCAGCCCTAACAGCACAGCGACCGCTAAAGCAAGTAAGATAAATTGGCTAAAGTATTTCATGTGATAACGCCAAACGATAGAGAAATAGTAAAATGAAAGTTGATGACGTCAGCCAGACGATATATCACCATAGTAATGATGAATATCGCCTAGCATCAGCCATTAATTTAAGCTTATTGGCCACGTAGACCGATAAACTCTTCACGGCCACGGTAGCTTGCTCGTACTTGCTGCTCAATACGTAGCAGCTGATTGTATTTCGCAACGCGGTCTGAACGGCATAATGATCCCGTTTTAATCTGACCAGCAGCTGTACCAACGGCTAAATCTGCAATGGTGCTATCTTCAGTTTCACCTGAACGATGCGAGATAATCGTTGCATAGCCGTTTTTCTTCGCCAGATAAATCGCATCTAGCGTTTCTGACAAGGTGCCGATTTGGTTAAATTTGATCAAAATTGCATTGGCAATATGCTTATCAATCCCTTCTTGCAAGATAGCAGGATTGGTCACAAACAAATCATCGCCAACCAATTGGACTTTATCACCAATCTGCTCGGTCAAATACTTCCAACCATCCCAATCAGACTCGTCAAGACCGTCTTCGATAGAGATAATAGGATATTGACGTGCCAAGCCTACTAGATAGTCTGAAAAGCCTTGGCTATCAAAGGATTTATTACCCTCGCCTGCCAAGATATATTGACCGTCTTTGTAGAATTCGCTGGCCGCGCAATCTAACGCCAAATGAATGTCTTCGCCTGCTTTATAGCCGACTTGCTCAATCGCTTGCATGATAACGGTGATGGCTTCTTCATTGCTACGCAAGTTTGGGGCAAAGCCGCCTTCATCGCCAACCGCCGTATTCAAGCCTTGTGCTTTGAGGACAGATTTTAAGCTATGGAAAATCTCTGTACCGGCACGCAGCGCTTCTGAGAAGCTAGTAAAACCAACAGGCTCAATCATAAACTCTTGAATATCAACGGTGTTATCCGCGTGCTCGCCACCGTTTAAGATGTTCATCATCGGTACCGGCATCGTCAATGACGTCTGATTGCGCAAGTTAGCGATATACTGATGTAGTGGCAGATTTTGTGACTTGGCAGCTGCTTTGGCAGTTGCAAGAGAGACTGCTAGCATGGCATTAGCGCCAAGGCTGTCTTTGTTTTCTGTACCATCGAGCGCAATCATAGCATCATCAATGCCTTGCTGCTCGGTGACATCTTTGTCCATCAATGCACTGCGGATCTGGCTATTAACGTTGGCAACAGCTTTTTTGACGCCTTTACCCCCATAGCGACTTTGGTCGCCATCACGTAGCTCTAATGCCTCACGTGAGCCAGTTGAGGCGCCACTTGGGGCAGCAGCACGACCGATCGTGCCATCAGCTAAGATGACATCGGCTTCAATCGTTGGGTTACCGCGCGAATCTAAAATCTCACGGGCGCGAATGTCTTTAATTGCGGCGACGTTGGTGGTTTCTTCAGCGTACATAATATCTGTTAATTCCTTTGGTCATGCCAAGTTTGTGGGATAAATAACGGCAACTAGAATACAAAAAAGATAAAGTAAAATATCGTATAGCACATATGCTCAAACCAGCTTTACTTAGCTATATGATCAGTAAGTTTTGAGCAGGATTAAAGGTATTTTTAATACTTTAACCCTCAGCTATAGTGCTTGGCATCATAGCATAAATTTTGCCAAACTTCCCTTATCTTACACCAACTTGCGCGCATAAAACCAGATATGGTCAGCAATAATCGGCCGTTATCATATCTCATTATAAGCGCCATTATTGGCAGTCAGGCAACACCTATGCTTTTGTTAAATGTTCGCTATCAGTGTGTGAGCCAGATACCGTATTACTGAGCTCAACCTTTGTTTTGAATCGCGTTAAACGCAGCGCATTCATTAATACTGAAATAGAGCTGAGCGCCATAGCCGCAGCGGCAATCATAGGGTTTAAAAAACCAAAAGCGGCAAGCGGAATGCCAAGGCAATTATAGATGAAGGCAAAAAACAGATTTTGCTTAATATTACGTAGTGTGGCTTGGGCAATTTTTTGCGCGGCATCAATATGCATGAGCGATTCGCCCATCAAACGCGCAGAGGCACTATGTTGGGCGACATCTGTACCTTCAAACATAGCAAAGCTGGCATCCGCTGTTGCCATCGCTGGCGCATCATTGACGCCGTCGCCTGCCATCGCTACTTTATGACCCGCTGTTTGCAACAGGGCAATTTGGCTTGCTTTGTCACGTGGGCTCATCTTGCCATAAGCCTGCTCGATACCCAGCTGCCCTGCCACATGGTCGACGACCGACTGCTTATCACCACTCATCAAAATGACATCGATGCCAGCATCTTGCAGCGCCTTAATTGCTTGCGGTGTATCCGCTTTTAAATCGTCCGCTAGGGCAAAAGCACCAAGCGGCTCATCATTAATACTAATCGCTACGGTACTGGCAATTTGCCATACCTTTGGCATCAGCTTCGGCAACGTCAAATTAGCAAACTCTGCGCTACCAACTTTTACCAGTCCCAACCCTTCGATGTTTGCCTGTATGCCTGCACCTTTGATGACGCTAATATCAGTGACAGTCATTAACGGTAAGTTGCGTTCACTAGCCGCGTTAATCAATGCCGTCGCTAAAGGATGGCTAGCGTGCGCCTCAACGCTTGCAGCAATTTGTAGCACATCATCGACGGCAAGCGATTTATCCACCATGACATGATCGACGATAGTAGGTTTACCAATAGTCAATGTGCCCGTTTTATCGAGCACTACCGTATCAATATTGCCTGCTGCTTCAAGACTTTGTGCATCCTTGAACCAAACACCATGACGCGCGGCAACGCCCATACCAGCCATGATCGCCGCTGGCGTGGCCAAACCAAGCGCACAAGGACAAGCAATGACCAATACTGATACGGCATGCATTAGGGCAGTATCAACCATACCTGTTAGCCACCATGTGACCCCAAAAGTAACCAACGCAATCGTTACTACTACGGGGACAAAAATAGCCGTTACTCGATCCGCGAGACGCGCTAGATTGGCTTTTGAGCCTTGTGCATCACTCAACGCTTGTACCATATCGCCGAGTTTCGTGTCGCTGCCCTTCGCACTGACACGGTATAGCAGACTGCCATTCTCTACCAAAGCGCCTGCCAGTAATCCATCGCCTTGCTCTTTTTTGAGGGCTACCGACTCGCCAGTTAAATGACTCTCCACGCACCAACCGCTGCCTTCTATGACGGTACCATCTGTAGCGACGCGGCTACCTTGTTTTGCACGTAAGACGTCACCTACTTGTACATCAGATAACGCAATATTATGAAATTCACCATTTGGCTGCTGCTGCTCTACTTCATCAGGTGTCAATGACAATAATAAATCAATACTGTTTAGGCTGTGCTTCTTGGTACGTTCCTCAAGATATTTACCTGTACGTACAAAGGCAATGACCATCACCCCTGCTTCAAAATATACGGCTGGGCTATTACTCGCACCGTGTTCGCCCAAATGCCCACTTTGCAATAGACTGTTTAAAGTACCATCGCCATGCGTGAGCCAAAGATAAGTCGAATACGCCCATATCGTCACTGTACCAATGACCACCAACACATCCATATTGGCAAGGCCGCCCTTTATAGATGCCCATGCGCTCTTATAAAATGGTAACGCTAAACCAAACTGTACTACAGTCGCTAAAATAAATTGAACCCAGACTGGCGGCATCCACGCCATGCCAAAACCCGTCAACATACCTGCCATACCCACTAAAAATGGCACCAAACAAACCCATAATCCGATCAAACGCCATGGGTATTGAGTGGCAGTATCTTCGTCAGTCTGAGCAAATAAGCTATCGGCTGCCTGCACATTAGCGACAAAGCCTGTTTTATTTACCCACTCTGTCACCTGTTCGGGCGTCGTCTGGGTCGGATCATAATCAACATTGGCAGTCTCGCCAGCAAAACTTACACTTACCTCGTACACCGAAGGCTTTTTGTTAAGCACCTTTTCGATTCGTGAAGCACAGGCCTGACACGTCATGCCATCAATCGCCAACTGCAGATGCGCACGTTGCGGTGCAAGTGGCGTATTTGATTGAATGTCAGTCTCGACATCGTAGGATTCATCACTAGTGGTACGGGTAGTATCATTCATAAAAATAACTCTTTATAGCGTCTATATACTCATAGAAGCCATAATAAAATATCAGTGGATTGACAAAAAATTCAAATAAAGCAATTAGGTTATATCGTATTCAGTATGAGTATTTTAGACAAAGTAGCAATGTATCAAAGTATTGAGACTGAATGCTCATAATCGTTAATCATTAAAAAAACCAGCTATCATGCGTGTAATAACATGTTAGCTGGTTTTTTACATAGAAGATGAGATTTATGAGTTAGCAACTGTCGCCTCAAATCCGGCATCATCAATAGCTGAAGCAATAGCCTCTGCACTGGTTTTGCTATCATCAAAGGTTATCGTCGCTAGGTTATCAGCGAGGTCAACAGTAATAGTCTCTAATCCATCAATATCGGCTGTTGCCGTATGTACGCTTGCTACGCATCCGCCACAAGTCATACCGTCAATTTTAATAATACGTGTTTGATCTGCCATATTGGGCTCCTTATTTTTATTAGTAATGAGCAACTCTAATAGTGATTCTGTTAATACTTACTTTGACACCTTTTAAGTTATCAAAGTAAGAGCAACTATCAAAGCTACATTAAATAAGCATAAGCCCTATTATCCTCGACAACAAGGCCGTTTGGTTGTTGCTTTATTAACGAGATGCTATTAACGAGGCAGCAACTTATTAATAAAAACGTAAAAGAGCGCATCGACAAATTTATAGCAATAGCTATTTGTGATTATAAATCGTTATGGTGCGGGTTCTGCGGTGAATCAATCGGAAATGGCTGAGTCACATAGTCCACCATACTAATCGCCGCCGTCAAGGCATGGATACTAGTATCTGTATCATCATAGCTTACCGTTGCGACATTATGCTTGGGATCCAAATTAATAGCCGTCACTCCTGTGATATTCTTAAGCACAGTCATTACGCTATCTAAGCCCTCTGCATCATCGATATTTTCGATGCTTACTTGCGCCATTTGAATTGCCATTATATAGCCCTCTTATAACGTACCGTATCAATGAGTATCCAATACTTCAAAACCTTTGACCAAATCATCAATTTGCTTAAGCTGACGTAAGAAAGGCTCTAGTTGATTCATACGCAGCGCACATGGACCATCACATTTTGCAGTTTCTGGGTTTGGATGCGCTTCTAAAAACAACCCTGCCAACCCTGTAGCCATACCTGCACGGGCAAGTGTTGTAATCTGCTCACGACGTCCACCAGCACTATCACTACGTGCACCTGGCTGTTGTAAGCTATGCGTCACGTCAAAGAATACCGGTATATCCATCTGCTTCATGGTATCAAAACCAAGCATATCCACGACCAAATTATTATAGCCAAAGGCACTACCACGCTCACAAAGTATCAATTTATCATTACCACCTTCTAGGCACTTATTAACGATATGACGCATCTCGTGAGGGGCCAAAAACTGCGCCTTTTTGATATTAATAATGGCATCTGTTTTTGCCATCGCATGCACTAGATCTGTCTGACGCGACAAAAATGCAGGTAGCTGAATAATATCAGCCACTTCAGCGACTGGTGCTGCTTGATGTGGTTCATGCACATCCGTGATAATCGGTACTTGGAATTTTTCTTTGATTTGCCCTAGCCAATCGATACCTTGCTCTAAACCCGGCCCGCGATAAGAATGTAAGCTTGAACGGTTGGCTTTATCAAAGCTGGCTTTAAACACATAGCCGATGCCCAAACGCTGACAGATCTCGACATACTGCTCGGCAATCTCAAACGCCAATTCTTTGGACTCTAAAACATTCATACCACCGAACAATACAAACGGCTGGTCGTTACCAATGTTAATCGTATCGTTGTTAGGAGTGTTGAGCGTGATATGTGATTGTGCGGTCAATAAGTTTTCCATGAAGCCATTACCTCTTATTTTGTTATTAATATGTCTGTCCCATATTGTAACCGATAGGCTGATTAAAAAAAGTATGCAAGCGTAATTAGACGTCATTAATGAGGATGTTGACTCGGTAATAACAACAAACGGCCTGAGTTAAGCAAAAAAAAGACCAATCCGAAGATCAGTCTTTTTTATAATAAACGCTTTCAATATACATTACATTCTGAGAGTTATTTTGCTTCGCTATGGTTCTTCGCCGCTTTTACAAAACTATTAAACAATGGATGACCACCGCGTGGCGAGCTGGTAAATTCAGGATGGAACTGTACGGCGATAAACCAAGGATGGTTAGGAATCTCAACCGACTCAACCAAATGCTGCTTGGCAGAATAGCCTGATATCGTCATACCTGCTTGCTCTAATGGCTCGATATAACGATTGTTCATCTCATAACGATGACGATGACGCTCAGTGATATTGGTTGAACCATAGATTTGCGCAAGCTTACTACCAGCCACCAGTTCCGCTTGCTGCGCGCCTAAACGCATGGTGCCACCGAGGTCTGAATCATCGCTACGAATCTGCAATTCGCCGCGCTCATCCAACCACTCGGTAATCAAACCGATGATAGGCTCGGCCGCGGTACGATGGAACTCAGAGGAATTGGCATCGATATGCAGCACATTACGGGCATATTCAATCACCGCCAACTGCATACCCAGACAGATACCCAGATACGGCACTTTATTTTCGCGGGCGTAAGTGATGGCTCTCATTTTACCAGTGGTACCGCGCTCACCAAAACCACCTGGGACCAAAATCGCATCGGCGTCGTTTAGACGCGCATACAGCTCATCGTCCGTCTCTAGTAGCTCAGCATCGATATAGTCAATTTTGACATCTGACTGATGCACGATACCGGCATGTAGCAACGCTTCGTTGATCGACTTATAAGCGTCTGGTAACTCGACATATTTGCCGACCATCGCAACCGTCACTACCGCTTGAGGGTTGAGCTGGGCTTCGACCACTTTGTCCCAATCGCTCAAATCCGCTTCAGGGACGTCAAGACCAAAACGCTCACAGATGAGATCGTCAAGATCTTGCTCATGTAGGGTGCGCGGGATTTGATAGATGCTTTGGGCATCTTCACACATGATGACTGCGCGCTCTTCGACATTGGTAAACAGCGCAATCTTGCGGCGGTTGTCTTGCGAGATATGGTGGTCAGAGCGGCAGATCAAGATATCTGGCTGCAGACCGATAGAACGTAACTCTTTTACCGAATGCTGGGTAGGTTTGGTTTTGGTTTCACCTGCACTAGCGATATAAGGCACCAGCGTTAGATGCATGAGCATAGCGCGATTGCGTCCAAGCTCTACTTGCATTTGGCGTACCGCTTCCATAAAAGGAAGTGACTCGATATCACCGACCGTACCGCCAATCTCGATAATGGCGATATCATAGCCTTCGCCACTGGCAAGAATTTTACTTTTGATTTCATCAGTGATATGCGGAATCACCTGTACCGTACCACCCAAATATTCACCGCGGCGCTCTTTATTCAAAACGTTTTGATAGATACGACCACTGGTGAAGTTGTTGCTCTTACTCATCTTAGAGTGGCGTAAGAAGCGCTCATAATAGCCCAAGTCCAAATCGGTCTCAGCGCCATCTTCGGTGACGAACACTTCGCCATGCTGGAACGGACTCATCGTACCTGGATCGACGTTGATATACGGATCCATTTTGGTCATCGTCACGCTCACGCCACGTGCTTCAAGGACTGCGGCAAGAGAGGCTGCGGTAATACCTTTTCCTAGTGAGGACACTACCCCACCGGTCACAAATATAAACTTGGTCATAGTACTCTGTCGGTAATTGGTAAAGAAGGATTTTACTAAAAATACGCTACAAAATATAGGGCAAAAGCGCAAACTCTTTAAAACACTCAGTTTTTAACGCTTAATTGTCATAAGTGCGTAATCATCGTAAATACGTAGCTATTATAACCCACTGCGGCTTTAAAAAGGTCACAACAAAAAAACTCACCCCGAAGGATGAGTTTTTTATAATACGTTTTCTAATGTTTAGATTAGAATTTGTATTCTAGACCAGTACCGATAGCTAGTGTTTTAGTATCGCCACGAACGCCGTCAAATCTAACATCACGATCACTATCATTTTGACCCGCATATGCATGCACGATCATATTTGGTTGGTAGAAGTATTTGCCACCAACAACGATTTGATCAGAATCTATACCATCAAAACCACGTAGGTTTGAAGTGTTGTTATACTGAGCGTAAACAGTAGCTGGTTTAGCAAAATTCTGTAAACCCATAGCCGCGCTTAGAACAAAACCTTTCTCTTTTTCGCTATCAGCAAAATCAAAGTCAGCTACTTGGTATAAAGCACCTAATGTTACTGGAACAGCAGCAAACTTAGACAAATCTACAGTAGCAGTACCACGGATAATATCACCAGTTTGATTATAGCCACCATTACCAAGGTTTAAGTCTTTATCATAAGCAACACCAGCGGTGAAGCCAGTACCTTGGTCAAACATAGCAGCAACACCAAAACCATCACCACTATTGTCATCTTCATCAGCAGCATACATTGCTGACAACTGTAATGGAAGACCTTGATACTTAGGAGCAGTCCAGATCATTGAGTTATCAATACGACCACTTTCTACCATATTATCTTTACTAGCTTTACTACCTAGGTAATTCCAGTAGCCGCCATCAGCAGTAGCAACGTTATTGATACGATCTAATGATGATTGGTTTTTACCAACACGGAACTCACCAAATTGCTTGTTGTTTACACCTAGGAATGTATCGCGGTTTTTAAAGCCATTGCTATCACCATCAATGCTTGTGCCATACTCTAGCTGATAGATAACATCAGTGTTAGCCGTCATGGCTTCAGAGCCTTTAAAACCGATACGTGAAGAATGAGAATTGATTTCTATTGTGTCTTCATCATACATGTTGCCAGCAGGACCATCAAATTCAGCATTAACATAGTCAGCTGCTAAGAATGCTTTACCATAAACAGTTGGGGCGGCGTTGGCTGCAGATACAGATAGGGCGGCGATTGCTGTCGCTAAAAGTAGTTTTTTCATGGGGTATCTCCACTTTACGATTTGAGTGATAAATTGGCTAAGATTGGCCGATATATATAATGGCAGGGTGACTACCCTATAGAACATTTATATATATGAGCTAGAAGCATTACTTAGACACAACTTTACCAACCAAATATTACAGTAAGGTGAAAAAACCAAAATTTACACAAATGTTATTATTAATTTTACGGATTCTGTTATTTAAGACACGCTGTTGTTCAAGACACAGTATTGATTACAAAACAAAAAAACTCACCCCGAAGGATGAGTTTTTTATAATACGTTTCTAATGTTTAGATTAGAATAAGTATTCTAGACCGCCACCGATAGCGAGTACATCAATATCACCACGTAAGTCGATTTCATTAACATTGCCGTCTTCGTCTCTCGAACCAAAACGACCATTGTTTAATTCCGCTGAATTTAGACCAGCATAGGCATGAGCGATCATATTATTTTTAAACGCATATTTGCCACCTACAACGACTTGATTTGAGTCATTATTCTCAAGACCACTGATATTGTCGGTTTTGTCATACTGAATATAAACAGAGGCTGGACGGGCAAAATTCGAAAGACCCATTTCAGCACTCACCACTAAACCGTCCTCTGTTGCAGTAGTAGTACCGGCATAGTCAGCTTCTTGATATAGAACGCCTAACTTTACAGGAGCTGCGATATATTTACCTAAATCGACGCTAGCACTGCCACGGATAATATCACCACTAACACTCATGTCTTGCTCATAAGCAATACCAGCGGTAATGCCTGTACCTGGATCAAACATCAATGAGGCACCATAGCCTGCGTCACGATCACTCTCAGATATAAAGTCTTCATCAGCACCATACATCAGCGCAAGCGCTAATGGTAGGTCATTGTATTTAGGCGCTTTCCAAACGATTGAATTATTGATACGGTTACCAACGGTCGGGGTCAAAATATTAGCAAAGCTGTCGTTGTTGTTCAGAGTACTAGAGCCAAGATTATCCCAATAACCTTCATTAACTGATACGTTATTGATATAGTCAATGACTGTGTAGTTACGACCAAAGCGGAATTCACCGAAGTCTTTATTTTTTAAACCTAAATAAGTATCACGACTTTTGAAGCCAATGTTATCGCTACCACTATCATCAACTTGAACGCCGTACTCTAATTGGTAAATTACGTCAGTGTTGGCCGTTATCGCTTCAGAGCCTCTGAAGCCTAAACGTGAAAGCTTAGAATTAACTTGTAATGAACCGTTGTCTTCATTAATTCTGTTATTATTATCCATATTCTGACCATCAATTTCAGCATTAACGTAATCAGTAGTAACGAATACTTTACCATAAACGGTAGGTGCTGCCTGTGCTGCAGATACAGATAGGGCGGCGATTGCTGTCGCTAAAAGTAGTTTTTTCATGGGGGTATCTCCACTTTACAATTTTAGTAATGAGCAAGCTATTATTAGCTGGCGCCCATATTGGTATCGTCACAAATCCTCAAAGATATAATGTGTAACTGGCTACCGAGATTAGTCAGAAACAAGTGTGGCGAATTTCTATTACAGTAAGATAAAAAACCATGACTCACATGACTGGGATTAAACAACGTAACTGCCATGTAAACTTAAGTCTTATGCGTCCTACTGCGTAACATCCGTTACCAAACTCATACTTCGAGTATAAGCATAACAACTTTGACATAATTTGCAACATATTTTTAAGTCTTTGATGACGAAAAATCCTTAAACCCATATTTAATCTAAGGTTTAACGATTATTTAGATAAAAACAAAAAAATACCCCTACTCGCCATTGGCAAATAGGGGTAACTTTTATAAATAAAGTAGAAATACATTGCTTTAAATATGCTTGAGTAATACTAAGTATTGAAGGACTACTTAACCATGGATAAGTAGCCCTAAAATGGCTTTTATAAATAAGGAATTAGCAATGCGTATTGGCTTTTAAGTCTAAACGCGCTTGATGCAATAATGGCTCAGTGTAACCACTTGGCTGCTCACGACCTTTAAAGACCAAATCGCAGGCAGCTTTAAAGGCGTAAGAATTATCGAAGTTATTGGCCATTGGCTGATAGCCATTATCGCCCGCATTTTGCTCATCGACGATCTTCGCCATACGCTTCATGGTATCCATGACTTGCTGCTCGCTGACCACGCCGTGATGCAACCAGTTAGCGATATGCTGACTTGAGATACGCAAGGTTGCACGGTCTTCCATTAGACCTACATCATTGATATCTGGTACTTTAGAACAACCAACGCCTTGGTTTACCCAACGTACGACGTAACCCAAGATGCCCTGAGCGTTATTGTCGAGCTCTTGCTGCTTCTCTTCGTCTGTCCAGTTGGTGTTTTTTGCCAATGGAATGGTCAAGATATCGTCTAAGCTGGCACGCTCGCGTGATTTTAGGCTGTCCTGTACATCAGCGACGTTGACTTGATGATAGTGCATGCTGTGCAAGGTTGCGCCAGTTGGTGATGGAACCCAGGCAGTACTCGCACCAGACTTAGGATGGGCTGCTTTAGTATCCATCATCTCTTTCATCTCATCAGGCTTCGCCCACATACCTTTACCAATCTGAGCCACACCCTGTAGGCCAGTCTCCAGACCGATATCAACGTTCCACTGCTCGTAGGCTGGCTGCCATGCTTGTGACTTCATATCACCTTTAGGGACAAAAGGCCCAGCGTTCATACTGGTATGCATCTCATCACCCGTGCGATCTAAGAAGCCGGTATTGATAAAGATGACGCGCTCTTTTGCTTGGCGAATGGCTTCTTTTAAGTTGACCGTCATGCGACGTTCTTCGTCCATGATGCCGATTTTTAGAGTATTGCGCTCTAGACCCAATAGATCTTCTGAAGCGTTGAACAAATCATTGGCCATTTTGACCTCTTCAGGGCCATGCATTTTTGGCTTAACGATATACATCGAACCTTTGCGTGAGTTCGATAGCGCAGTTTTACCTTTCAAATCATTTAAAGACAATAGCGGCGTGATTAAGCCATCCATCAGACCTTCAAAGATTTGCTCTTGCCCATTACCCAAGTCGACCAAGATGGCTGGGTTTTGCATCAAGTGACCAACGTTACGAATCAATAGTAGTGAACGGCCTGGCAGGATAAGCGTGCTGCCATCTGGTCTGATATATTCACGGTCTGGGTTTTGTTTACGCGTACGGGTCTTGCCACCTTTTTCAAAGGTTTCTTGCAAGTCACCATTCATTAGACCAAGCCAGTTACGATACACTTCTACTTTTTCTTCTGCATCGACAGCAGCGATTGAATCTTCGCAATCTTGAATTGCCGTAATCGCTGATTCTAATAGTACATCTTTAATACTTGCTGGATCATCTTTGCCCACTGGATGATTGCCATCGATTTGAATCTCAGCATGCAGGCCGTTATTCTTGAGCAAAATACCAGTAGGCTGCTCTGCTTCACCAACGAAACCAACAAATTTCGCGGCGTCTTTTAGCTCAGTGCTATTATCACCTTGAACAATTTCAAGTTTGCCATCGACCACTTTAAAGCCGGTCACATCGTTATATGACCCTGATGCTAAGGCAAAATGTTCGTTTAGAAATGCTTTGGCATAAGCAACAACAGCAGCACCGCGCGTTGGGTTATAACCACCTGTTGCTTGTTGGCCATTTTCGTCACTGATGACGTCAGTACCATATAATGCATCATATAAACTGCCCCAACGCGCGTTGGTGGCGTTCAATGCGTAGCGAGCATTACGGACTGGTACGACCAGCTGTGGACCTGCAATATGGGCAATCTCGTCATCGACGTTTTGAGTACTGACTTTGAAATCATCACCTTCTGGTAACAGATAGCCAATTTCTTGCAAGAATGTTTTATACGCGGGGTAATCAATTTCGCCATCTTTGGCAGGGTTGTCCAGATGCCATTGGTCAATCTGCGCTTGAATCTTGTCACGAGTTTCTAGCAGCGCTTTGTTACGCGGGGTAAACTCTTTGATGACCTTTTCAAAACCTGACCAATAGCTGTCTGAATCAACACCGACTTTCGGCAGCACTTCGTTTTCAATAAAGTCATACAATTGCTGGTCGATGGCAAGAATGCCTTTTTGAATACGATTGGCGTTAGAAGACTGGCTCATATTGTTATCCTTATCTGTTCGTGAGGTGTGTTAATGCTAAGTTGCTACAATAACGGTGTGAAAATATGTGCTCTTGGAGCATTTATCCCTAGTTTGCTTTGCGGTGAATAAATAGCAAACATGACAATGCGAACTGTTGGTGGTGATTGAGCATCTATTAATGTAATAACTGTTTAAGACTGAATTTGTCTGATGCAGCGTCTGTGATTTTGGGAGTGTCTGTAAGCAGAGCTGTCTATAATTCTTAGGTTTTAATACAGGATTGGCACTTGATATAATGCCTATCGCCCGCTACTAAGTAATGATCAATAGTAAGACAAAATGCCTGAAAAGCAAAATCTCATCCTACTATCAAATAATAAAATAAACAAGGAAACGTCATTCACCAAGTAAATACTTAGGCTGTATAATAATGATACTCTATAAGCCACCTACTCTAGAGGCTTTAATCAATACTTTAGAGTTAGACCATTATACGTTCAGTATAAACTGTAAGTAATCATTACAGCATTCATTTATGCTTAACGGTTATCTATTTAACTTTTAATATTTGATTAAGAGATGTTGAACCCTCGACTATGGCAAAGACTATGAATAATGAAGATATGAAAATCAATAACAGTAATGACAAGGCTGTGAGCGACAGCCATACAGAAGAATATAAGATAGAAAAAGACGGTCTAACAGAGGAAAGTATGGAACCAGACAGTATCGATATCGCACAGCTGCGCACCCCTATTAAGGTCGACTTATCTGCTGTCTATGATTTTCTGGGAGCGCGAACCACACAGGCTTGGGTGGAGGCTGCCAGCGCTGATGTGCCTTTAATCATCCAAGATCATGCCAATTGCGAAAAGAAAGCAGCCGGTACAGCGATGAATCTACTATTCCGCTATGAGTTTTCTTACGACTTACAGCGAAAATTGGCGCAGTTAATACGTGAGGAGATGCTGCACTATGAGCAAGTCCTAGGCATTATGAATGAGCGCGAGCAAGAGTGGGGATATCTGAGTGCGGGGCGTTATGCCAAAGGGTTGCTCAAGCATAAACGTACGCATGAGCCAGCAGCAATGGTTGATGTATTAATCATCGGGGCGTTTATCGAAGCGCGCTCTTGTGAGCGCTTTGCCGCGCTTGCTGAAGTCATCGATGATGAACGCTTAGCCAAGTACTACCGTTATCTATTAAAATCAGAGAGTCGCCATTTTGAGGATTATTTGGCACTGGCACAATCGCTATCTGACGACAATATCGATGAGCGTGTCGCATTCTTTAAAGAAGTAGAAGCAGAGTTGATATCCAGTCCTGACACTGAATTACGCTTTCACAGTGGTACACCTGCTGAGCGCTTCAGCTGATAGCTTGTGTCAAATAAGCGCTATGCAAAGATACTCATATCGTATCCATAAAAAAGCCAACACTAGCGTCTTAAACCATGCCTAGCGTTAGCTTTTTTATTTGTCTGTACAGAATATAATGCTCAGTTATGACTGTTTCTTATCTTCCATAAGTGGACTGTCATACTGCTTGGTATTTTTTGCGACATTATGCGGATCATGATCATCAGTCGCTTGCTCTGCAGCGGCTGGATTTGCCTTTTGTAATGCATCATCAGGGACGATACCATTATTATCATCTGCATCTTTGAGCTGATGGTTATCATGGTTAACTGTATCATTAGACTTGTTCATAACCGATCCTTATTATAATAACTGTCTTACACATCGAGCATTCGATAACTTGACGATACTCATATTAATAATGCTCAGATTAGCAATATTCAGAAATATCTTGCTAAGAAATCAGTCTTTTTCATCTGGATTTAAGACACGAGTTTGAGCGTTATCAACGTTGGCATATCGATTCATATCCGTAATACCTTCACTTTTTGGCGCTTCACTGCCCACGGTATCTTCGTTAATATTGTCATCAAACGGACTGCTGCCCTGTTGATCACGGCGATCAGGCTGACGTGCAGGATTGTCATCGTCATTCACGTGCTCTGAGTCCACTACCTCTTCTTCGAAAGTGTCAGTACCTTTATTATGATTGGTATGGTTTTCAATATCAGTGTGCTGATTGGCTAAATTTTTACTCACTTCTTGAGGATTAGCACCGTCAATAGGGGTTCTGCTTAACGCGGGATCTTGAGGTTCCATGGTTATGTCCTTAATTGTTGTTTTAATTGGCTAACCAGTATCTATTGTCAGCACTTTATTTTTGATGATATACCCAGACTACATAAGTAGGTACACAATTATTAAATATTATTATTTTTACTCAAATCATGAGCATTGAGATCTGCCACGTTTTTCCCACCTGCTGGTAAGTTCTCTTCTTTACGTGGGTCGGAATATATCTCGTCTGTTTCCTGTGAGTCCTGCTCTGGTCCATCGATATCAGGTTCGTGTTTACGGCCTTCATAGCTGTCTGGCGCATTGTCCGGGTGTAAGGCTGCTGGATCACGAACAGCTACCGCTTCTTCATGATTTGGCTTGGTATTATCTGGCATAGCGTGTCCCTCGCGTTTATGATGTTAATTGTTCATTTGACCTGATCGTTAGTATTGTTGTTGTTATTGATATTTTTACTATCGATATTGTTCAAACGGCTCATTACTTATCTGTCCGTAACTCTTCATCAATAAAAGAGGTTTGCTCTTCTTCACTCAGTTTTTCGGGAGTATCAACATTTTTGTCATCGTTTAGATTTTTTTCGATTTGTTGATTATCGGCCTGCTCTGCTGCTTTTTTGATGTCTGAAGTATCGTTGTTAGTATTACTCATGGTGCAATTCCTATTATTATTGTTTAGTGAACCAATAGTCCTCTATGACACAGATTTATAAACTTGGATACTATCCTAGAAGAGTAAATCGACTGGTTTAATTTTCAATTGAACTTATTTTTGCCATAGCATAGGACTGACATTAATTATAAGTAAGTCAAGCAATAGCACACCAGTGTACTGCCGTATCAATATGTGAATAAATGTGAGATTACCAGACAGTTTGTAACTTATTTTCGCCACAAAAAAACCAAGCATCGGTGATTACCAACGCTTGGTTCAGTGGATAGTTAAGATTGTCGTAAAGCAAACCCCATCGCTGAAAGGCCATCAATATGGTTACATTGAATAACCAACCACGAACTACAGCATCCAAGCCGTTTATGATTAAAGGTCTTGCCTATACTGGCTCGCCAACGTGATTGATTACCCGTAATAAATGGTCTTGAGCAATATGCGGCGCTTCGTCAGCAGCTGGTTGGATTTGCTGCCAAATACCATCGCCATTAAGCGCCCAAGCTTGGACATTGTCTTGCAGATAGTTAAGTAGCCCATCTTGATATATCTGTTTAAACAGTTTTTTATCTTCGATCGGAAAGGCGACTTCGACGCGATGGAAGAGGTTACGATCCATCCAGTCAGCACTGCCGCAATACAAGCGCTCGTCACCATCATTATAAAAGTAATAAATGCGTGTGTGCTCTAAAAAGCGCCCAATAACCGAGCGTACAGTGATGTTTTCAGACAAGCCTTTGACTTGGGGGCGCAGACAACACATGGAGCGCAAAATTAATTCTATTTTGACACCTGCCTGCGAGGCATCGTATAGCTTATCGATCAGGCGACGTTCCGTCAACGCATTAACTTTGATAATAATATGCGCGCGCTTGCCAGCCTTGGCATGGGCAATTTCATCATCGATAAAGCTCATTAACTTTTCGTGCAAGGTAAATGGCGCGTGCAACAGTTTTTTTAGATTGGCAGGCTTGCCCATACCCGTCAGTTCTTGGAAAATTTTGTGCACGTCTTCTGAGATGTCAGGGTCAGCGCTGAACAAGCCGTAGTCGGTATAGACTTTGGCATTGGCCGCATGATAATTGCCGGTGCCTAAATGCACATAACGGCGAATGCGATCGTCTTCGCGGCGCACGATAAGCATAAGCTTGGCATGGGTCTTGTAGCCGACAATCCCGTAGACCACTACTGCCCCAGCCTCTTGTAAAAAATTGGCGACGGCGATATTGGACGCTTCATCAAAACGGGCGCGTAGTTCGATGACAGCCGTGACTTCTTTGCCATTACGAGCCGCAGCAGCCAGTGCCTTGACGATCTCTGAATTGGTGCCTGAGCGGTACAATGTCTGCTTAATCGCCAATACTTTGGGATCGCTCGCCGCTTCCCAAAGCAGATTGATAATCGGTGAAAACGCATGAAAAGGATGATGCACCAAGACATCACCTTTGCGCATGGCAGAAAATATACTGGTACTCTTATCAAGCTTGTCCAGCTCGCGGCGAAAGGGTTTTGGCACGATATGGGTAAAAGGCTGATAACGCAGCTTGGGTATGTTAAAGTCGAACAGCAAGCGCGTCAGGTTCACAGGGCCATTGACGCGGTACAGCTGATTGTCATGTAGCTCAAACTCATTAAGCAGGTAATCACTAATCGGTGTTGGGCAATCAGTCGTTACCTCGAGCCGCACTTTGTCACCAAAGCGGCGATTTTCAAGCTCGCCTTCTAGCGCCTTGGCAATATCATCGACATCATCGGCCAAGTCCAAGTCTGCGTTGCGCGTGAGTCGGAACTGATGGCAACCCGTGACATTCATACCGGGGAACAGCTCGCCGATATGCTCATGAATGACAGCCGATAGCATGACATGGTGCTCTTTGCCACCGGTCAGCTCGTCTGGCAGACGAATCACGCGCGGCAGACTGCGCGGCGCTGGGACAATCGCCAGATTAATATCGCGACCAAAGGCATCTTTGCCTTCTAAAGTGGCGATAAAATTGAGGCTCTTATTAACCAATCTTGGAAACGGATGCGCCGGATCGATACTTATAGGGGTCAGCACTGGTGAGACTTGCTCAGTAAAATAGCGTTTCATCCATGCCGATTGCTCAGCATTCAGCTCGTCACGTTTTAGATAACGAATGTCTTCCTTGGCAAGCGCTGGCAAGATGTCTTCGTTCAAAATACGATATTGCTTATCAATCGCCTCATGGGTGACGGCGGATAACTCTGCCAACACTTCACTTGGGCGCATGCCATGCGGACTACTGACCACATCACCGAGGTTTAACTTTTGCATAATGCCAGCGACACGAATCTCAAAGAACTCGTCTATATTTGATGAAAAAATAATCAAGAAAAATAGGCGCTCAAGTAACGGATGACGAGAACTGGCGGCTTGTGCTAAGACCCGCAAATGAAACTGTAATAAGGACAGGTCACGATTGATATAACTGCTGGGTGAATAGCTACCATCTTCAGAGCGCTGCCATGCAATATCGGTCAGCTGCTGGCTCAGTTGCTGTATATTCAGCTCGTTAACAGTGGCATTATCGTTAGTCATGACACTTTTATTCTGATTATTAATATCCACCATACTGCCATCCCCTGTCATTATCGATATATCATCACTGATGTAATTTATTTTTACTGCCATTACCTATCTTTTTTTATGGCTAACTTCACTGTATCCGTAACTTTATTTAATCACTTATTTTAAACAAATTTATTTTGATACCTAGGGTCTGTTGAACATTCAAATGTGGCACTGGCAGTGGCTATTTTTTAGACAATACGCAGTGAAATTTTTGACGCCTAGTCGTTCTAGGTTAGACAATTTCGCCATGTATTGGCAAAAAACAGTCCTGCCCTGAAAGGCTGATACTAAAATCACCTCAAACGTTGTTGTAAACCTAGCTAAGATCTCGACATTATCGTCGGTTTACGCCTGATTTGATAAAAGGTTTGGGACGATTTTAGCAATCAGCAGTCCTAATATTTGAATGTTCAACAGACCCTATATATAGTGGCGTTCATAATATAGTGACGTTCTATTATTGCAACCATATGACTATCAATCATGTCATGAGTTTATCGTACTACTTACCCTGCTATTTATCATTCAAAAAACTACTGTTAGTAAATACTCATTAAGCCGCTTGTGGCAAGACCGCATTCTTCATACGTTTTTTAATAATACGCTGTTTATTACGTAGGCGTCTATCACTGCGATTGTCTTCATAGTATTTAGGATTGGTCAGCATACTAATGAGTAGCGCGGATTCATCACGATTGAGATTGGCAGCAGATTTATCAAAATAATGGTGCGCCGCCGCATCGATACCATAGATGCCATTGCCAAACTCGGCGACATTTAGATAGGCGGTCAAGATACGCTGCTTGTCCCAAAAGGTTTCGATCATCACGGTGATTACCGCTTCCTCGCCTTTACGAATATACGAGCGATGCGACGTCAAAAATAGATTTTTGGCCAGCTGCTGAGTAATGGTCGAGCCGCCAGCCGAGGTGGTGCCAGACTCCTCATTTTTTTTCATCGCCAGCTCGATGCCCTTCATGTCAAAGCCATTGTGTTGGCTAAACGTCGAGTCTTCGCTCACTATTGCCGCTTGCTTGGCTGATTTGGCGATGGCATCGTACTCAGCCCACGTCTGCGTGACCGTACCGCCGCTCAAGCGATGGGTAAGCATAAACATGCTGTTGTTAATTGGCTGCGTTTTCCAAATTAATAGCAGTCCTGCCACCAGCACATGAAATGCCACGACCAATAACATGAATGCCAATAACACTCGTTTCATAAATTTGCCAAAACTTGCCATGCGTGCGCTACCTGAGTGGATAAAAAGATAATAAGATAAAATTGAGAATCATAAACTGCAGCTCATCTTACCTAATCTCACAATCGCTGTCATTATTTACCCCATTTCTTTATCATGTCATAACGGCTAAGCCACATTGGTATGTCGGCTTAAAAACAGCACACAAGTATTTTGCGACAAGGCTTAACATAAGAGTAGAAACATGCATAATGATAATAATATAACCCTATTACGGAACCGCGTTATGGCAGCGTGCCCTGAGCTTAATGACTCTAAAAACCTCGATGAATGGTGGTTGCTTGGTACTTCTGGCTGTCATCTATGTGATGTCGCTGAGCAACTATTAGCACAGTTTCGGGCGGTACAGCCACTTACCTACCAATATGTCGATATCGCTGACTTCGATGAGTCATTGATGATGGAATTTGCTACCAGCATTCCGGTGCTCCTGACAAAGACGCAGCGTCTAAATTATCCATTTTCAGTCATGGATTTACAGCAGTTATGGAATAGATAAGCGAGAGAGATAATGAAAAACTTGAGCCCAACTTTAAAAAAAGTCACCGAAATTGAAGATCTGCGCCGAGTCGCCGCGCGCAAAGTACCGCGCATGTTTTATGATTATGTCGATTCAGGCTCATGGACTGAGACCACTTATCGCAGCAACGAGACTGACTTCGATCGTATCAAATTGCGCCAGCGCGTCTTGGTCGATATGGACAACCGCAGTCTAGCGACAACGATGATTGGCGAATCAGCCAAGATGCCTGTCGCCATTGCGCCAACGGGATTCACAGGCATGATGTGGGCAGATGGTGAGATTCATGCCGCGCGGGCAGCTGAAAAGTTCGGTGTGCCCTTTTCATTATCGACCATGAGTATCTGCTCTATCGAAGACGTCGCTGAAAATACCAGTGCGCCGTTTTGGTTTCAGCTTTATGTCATGCGTGATCAGGACTTTATGGCCAATTTGATTCGCCGTGCCAAAGCAGCAAACTGTTCTGCGTTGATTTTGACTGCGGACTTACAGGTGCTGGGACAACGTCATAAAGACATCAAAAACGGTCTATCCGCACCGCCAAAACCCACATTGGCTAATATTTTAAATTTAATGACCAAGCCAGAATGGTGTCTTAATATGCTCGGCACCAAGCGCCGTACCTTTGGCAATATCGTCGGTCATGCCAAAAATGTTGAAGATATCTCATCGCTGTCAGCGTGGACTGCAGAACAGTTTGACCCTCGCCTAAGTTGGGATGATGTGGCACGTATCAAAGACGCATGGGGCGGCAAGCTCATTATCAAAGGCATTATGGAGCCGGAAGATGCTATTTTAGCCGCGCGTAGCGGTGCGGACGCGCTAGTGGTCTCCAACCATGGCGGCCGTCAATTGGATGGAGCGCTGTCTTCTATCTCTGCGCTTTCTGACATTGTGCAGGCGGTCCATGCCGAAAACAGTGATATCGAGGTGTGGCTCGACAGCGGTATTCGCTCCGGTCAAGACGTGCTCAAAGCAATCGCGCTTGGCGCGAAAGGCACCATGATTGGACGAGCATTCTTGTATGGGCTTGGTGCTTATGGTGAGGATGGGGTACGCCGCGCGCTTGAGCTTATCTATAACGAGTGCGATATTAGCATGGCGTTTTGTGGTCATACCGATATCAATCAAGTCACAGATAATATATTGGTCAAAGGAACGTATGAGCAGCTAAAATTGGCACCGCCTTATATCACTGATAATGCCACCCCTAGACGCTGATTGCTTTTTGCTTTTTTGCCGATGGCTTTTTTGCCGATGGCTTTTTAGGAGTGGCTTTTTAGGAGTGGCTTTTTAGGAGTGGCTTTCTTTATAGTGGCCTTACCCTTTATAATCGCCTTAATCTTTTTAATTGATACTCGGCTTTTATGACCATCCAACAGCTTTTAAAAACGGCACCCGTGACCACCCTGCTATTAGTCAGCTTTATCGGACTTTTTATCATGCAGGTGCTGACAGGTGTCGATGCCAATAACCCCTCAACTGAAGCGCTGCTAAAATGGGGTGCCAATGCGCTGCCTTTTACCATGGGCGATGATCCATGGCGCTTGGTCAGCAGCGCGTTTTTGCATATTGGCTTGATGCATTTATTGTTTAATGGTTTTGCCATGTATTTCTTTGGGCAAATCGCCGAGCCGATGTTTGGCTCCGCTAAATTTTTGGCATTGTTTTTACTCGCGGCCATCGGTGGTAACTTACTTAATAGTTATGTGACGTGGCAGAGTATCTTGGATGGCACTGGGCAACCGGGGCTGTCGGCCGGTGCCTCTGGTGGTATCATGGGTATCGGTGCCGCCCTTTTGATAGCTGCCCTGTTTAAAATATCGGTCAATGGCTTAGTGCTCAATTTAAAAAGCCTAATATTGATCATGGGCATCAATTTAGTGTACGGCTTTGCGGTGCCGGGCATCGACAACGCAGGACATATCGGTGGCGCGGTAACAGGATTGGTCATTGCACTCGCCATCGGTATCGTTCATCGCCAGCGTATGGCAGCCGTCATACAGACGGGCGCTTTCGAACAGAGCCGTTATCAAGATAATATCCAAAGCACAATCCAAAACAATGAGCAAACCAGCTATATCGAGCAGCCAACGATGAGCAATATTAATTTGGATAATAATGCTCATTTTGATGACACTCGTGTAAACTTACCTATAAATATGAACGATAATCGTGCCGACATCATCGAGCAAAAGACAGCGGCCAAACCTGCCCTTATGTGGCAGCTGCTACCATGGCTGGTAATGTTGCTCATCAGCATTGGCTTTGTTTGGTGGTGGCAGGATATTCATCATCAAATACTACAAGTGCTAAACGCTGTTGAATAAACGCTGACCCTTATCCTTTATCATTAATTGGCACACAGAAACAGACAGCTGATTTTAGCTTTCCTTATTCTTCTATGGTTACCCAGCTATTTTTACCTACTGACGAGACTTAATTATGTTTACACTTTCAGCGCTATCCGCTACGCGCGTCTTGCTTAGCACTTTGACCGTCACTGCACTATTCAGTGTCGCTAGCATATCCAATGCCGCTTTTTTTAATAAAAACTTGCCGGCTGATCCAGATGCTGAGCTCAGCGTTGGCGTTAACGTCATGGCAGTCAACTCAGCCTATGACTTGGAAGACAGCACCGATATACGCGTATTGCCGGGTGTGTTTTATGATAACAATAAATTCTATGCACGCGGGGCGCAAGCGGGCGCTTATATCATTAATGATGGTACCAACCAGCTGTCTGCTTATGCGCAATTCGATGGTAATGAGTTCGATCCTGATGATGCCAGAGGCGCGCTTGCTGGTCTGGACGAGCGTAAATCCTCAGCTGCTGCTGGTCTGACTTATCAGCGCAATACTCCTGTCGGCGGCTTTCGTGCGCAAGTAGCGACCGATATTTTGGATCGTAGTGGCGGCAATACGGGGCGCTTGACTTATCTGGCCCGAATCACCAAAGACAAGCTGACGGTCTATCCAAGCATTGGCTTTGAATTTCATAATGCAGATTATAACGAATACTACTATGGCGTGAGCGAAAAAGAATCTGCTGAAACGGGCGTTGCAGCTTATAAATCTAATTCGAGCTTGAACCCGTACATCAATGTCAGTGCCAACTATGATTTCAATGAGCGCTGGGCAGGATTTGCCAACCAAAGCTTGAGCTATCTACCAAATGAGCAACACGATAGCCCTATGGTTGACTCGCGTACTGAAGCCACGACAACGCTTGGTCTACTTTATAAGTTTTAAGATTTGAAATTTAAGGTTTAATAAGTTTAAGAAGTTTGATAAAAAAGCTGAGCATTTTGCTTGGCTTTTTTATTGAGTTAATTCGTTGATATGAGACACTAGCCTATATAGTTCGTACAAAATAAAAGTGTCATTTACTTTATCTGGATGCGAGGTTGATAGAAATTTTCTTGCTTGCTGTGCCTACGCAGACAGAGGCTGCGAAAGTTTCTATCAACCTCGCCATAACATTCTTAGAGTAAATTAACTATAAGATAAATTCCAGATTTGATTTTATATACAGGATTGCACCATTATGTTCCACGCTACCCTTTGGATGATTGGAGCACTCACTTCATTTTGTTTAATGGCCATTGGTGCTCGTGAGCTAAACGGTGAGATTGGTGTTTTTCAGATCTTATTCTTTCGAAGTATCGTCGGACTATTGGTATTATTGCCCATACTATCGTTATCAAGCTTTGCATCAAACGCTTCATCGAAAAAAGGTCGTTTTTCATTCCCCAAGCGTATTAAATTACACGTAGTCAGAAATCTATTTCATTTCGCGGGGCAATATGGCTGGTTCTTGGGCATAGGACTCCTGCCCTTGGCGACCGTTTTCGCTATCGAATTTACTGTCCCTTTTTGGACAATAATCATCTCGTATCTCTTCCTAAAAGAATCTATAACTGTAAAAAAGGTTATTGCCGTATTTTTAGGAATTCTTGGGGTAATCGTCATCGTACAACCCAGCTTAGATGTCGCTCATTATGCGTCACTTATCGTGTTGGGCGCTGCTATTTGTTATGCCTTTTCCCATGTGGCCACAAAATCACTCTCTAATACTGAAAGCCCAATCACCATTATTTTTATGATGTGTTTGATACAAGCACCTCTGGGGTTACTCTTATTTATAGAAGGGTGGACAACGCCACTAGGTATTCAGTGGCTATGGCTCGTCATCATAGGCATAACGGCACTATCGGCGCATTATTGTATGACCAAAGCCATGCAACATGCAGAGGTCACATTCGTGGTCACTATGGATATGTTCAGATTACCGCTCATCTCAATCATCGGTGTGCTTTTGTATTCTGAAAGCTTTAGTGCAGCTTTAATCATTGGTATGCTGCTGATAGTAACGGGTAACTCGTTAAATATATATTCTAGGAAAAAAGATAAAGGTAGTATTGCTCGATAGCGCAGTTAAGCATATTCAATAGGTTCAATATCATCTAAAAAATGTAAATCATCAGTCTCAACCAAACGCAGCTCATAAGTAGACTGCAGATTTAACCAAAACTGAGCGCTACCACCAAAATACTTGGCTAAACGCAGGGCAGTGTCTGCTGTAATGCCACGCCTCTCACGTATGATTTCATTAATACGTGCAGGTGTGACACCAAGCTTCAGCGCCAATGCATTGGCACTCATACCCAGTGGCTCAACAAAATCCTCTCGTAATACTTCGCCCGGGTGAATGGGACGCATACCGTTTTTAGTCATAGTGTTTCTCTCTTCTATATTCTATATTCTATATCTTTGATAACATCTCTTATAAAATTAATGATAGTCCACAATTTCTACATCTATAGCGCCTTGATCTGTCCAAGTGAAACAAAGTCGCCATTGCACATTGATGCGAATACTGTGCTGACCTTCTCTATCACCACGTAAAGCTTCTAATCGGTTGCCAGGTGGAGCTTTCAAGTCTTCTAGCATAGTTGCATTATCTAGTAGTAGTAATTTACGTTCTGCAACATTTTTAATGGCTGACCAGCGCTTTGTTTTTCCAGCAGAAAAAAGAGTTTGAGTATCACTACATTTGAAATTAACAATCATACAAGTCTCAATACCCTTTATTTATGCTTTTAAAATAAGTTGTAGTGCTACTACTTATAGTATATCGATAATCGATAAACATCAATAATGATATGTAAACACACAGAGTATCGCCTTTCGCACCAATTATGTGTTTTTCATTGACGCGAGATTTAGCCCTAATTGTAGCGAAAAGCGGTACTGGCTCCAAAACCAAACCTAAATACCACAAAAAAAGACCCTACCACATTACGTGACAAGGTCTTTTTTTATCTAATTCTGTCAGCCTGCTAAAAACTAGCCTTTAAGCTTTTTGATAGATTTAACATTACAGCCTTTATAAAGGATTTCACTGCTGGCATCTTGGATATTAGCCGATGATTTATGATAATTATTTAAACGCAGTGCGCCAGTCATAATACTAAAGTTTTCTTCATCACCAAACACGGTATCAACCATGTCAGAACGACCTAAGTTAATGGGTAAAAATCTTTTTTTGCCATTCAAATTGGCTTCTGCAAAAGTCGGTAGGTTTTGCTTATTAAAACCATAAGTGACGCTAACTTTCTTGTTGTTTTGGCAAGTATAGTTGACCTGTCTGTGTTTCACAGCACTATCATAACTCTCGCTTGGCTCCATCACTTGGTCCGAGTAGGCCATGGCAGAACCAGAACCCAACATTGCCATCAAAATACCAGCTGATGATAAAGCGGCAGTTAATTTTTTCATAAATTACCTCAATGATATAAGTAGAATGGTAATAGATAAGAAAAATATGGACGTTAGCGGCGAACTATTTTTAGTTGGTCTGATTGTTCGCTCTTATTGTCTTTGTCGTGATTTAGAACGGTTATTCACGAGTTCTTATCTATGCGCTCATTATAAGCAAAATTTTTGTTGATGCTGTTATAACTATTGGTTTGCTTGTTGTCTGAGCGTAAGACATTGTTTCTCTCGATGTATGTGCTTCAATTGATAGATAAAAAAAAGACCCTGCACATCCGTTTATAAAGGATGGCAAAGTCTTTTTTACAACTTACTTCTTAGTGGAACAAATATGACACTGCTACAAGGAAGACAGGCGCAAATGGTACCTGTCGTACATTAAGCGAGTCTGACACCGTAGCAGGTCGTTATTTATTTTACGAATTAAGAAGGATGTACCATATCAGCAGGTGTTACCCACTCATCAAACTGCGCTTCAGTTAACAGTTCTAACTCAACGGCAACTTGCTTCAAAGTTTTGTTTTCTTTATAAGCAGTCTTGGCGATTTTTGCTGCGTTTTCATAACCAACATGACGGTTCAATGCGGTGACTAGCATTAACGAGTTATGTAAGAAGTCATCGATTTTGTCTTTGACTGGCTCGATACCAACGGCACAGTTTTCATTAAAGCTGTTGCACGCATCACCCAATAGCTTGATAGATTGCAATAAGTTAAAGGCAATCACTGGCTTATAAACGTTAAGCTCAAAGTTACCTGACGCGCCAGCCATGCTGATCGTAACGTCGTTACCCATCACTTGCGCGACAACCATGGTCATTGCTTCTGATTGGGTTGGGTTTACTTTACCCGGCATGATAGATGAGCCTGGCTCATTTTCAGGAATCGTCAACTCGCCTAGACCACAGCGCGGACCTGAGGCTAACCAACGGACGTCGTTAGCGATTTTATTTAAGCTGCCTGCTAGCGTTTTTAGTGCGCCTGACGCAAATACTTCAGCATCACGAGCGGCTAGTGCTTCAAATTTATTTGGTGAAGTGACAAACGGTAAGCCTGTTAATTCAGCCAATTGCTCAGCAGCTTTTACCGCATAATCAGGGTGAGCGTTTAGACCCGTACCAACCGCTGTGCCGCCTAGTGGCAATTCATATAGACCTTGTAGCGCGTTATCGATACGAGTTAATGAATGGTCAAGTTGGCTGACATAACCGCTAAACTCTTGGCCTAAGGTCAAAGGCGTGGCGTCTTGTAAGTGGGTACGGCCAATTTTAACAATGCTATCGAACTCTTTGGCTTTGGCATCTAGCGTGTCGCGTAGTGCTTTTACCGCTGGGATAAGCAAGCTGTTGATTTGACGAGCAGCAGCCACACGAATCGCCGTTGGGAAGCTGTCATTGGTAGATTGCGCATGGTTAACATGGTCATTCGGGTGAATCGGCGTGTAGCTGCCACGCTCATTGCCTGCGATTTCGTTGGCACGGTTGGCCAATACTTCGTTCATGTTCATGTTTGACTGCGTACCAGAACCCGTTTGCCATACAACCAATGGGAACTGATCCGTTAAACCGCCGTTGATGACTTCGTCAGCAGCTTGCACGATTAAATCGCGCTTATCACCTTCGATACGCTCAAGGCTAGCATTGGTAATCGCAGCGGCTTTTTTGACCAGTGCCATCGCTTCAATCATTGGACGTGGCAAAGTCTCGCCACCGATTTTAAAGTTTTCACGGCTACGCTGAGTTTGCGCGCCCCAATAAGCGTCAGCTGGGACTTCCACGTTGCTCATGGTATCTTTTTCGGTACGAGTTGCCTGATTCTGTGTCGACATAACTACCCTCTTTGATGGTTTGTTGTATAGCTGCTTTGAAAAAAGTGCAACACACGCTGCACATAAAGGAAAATACGATGTAAAGTGGCGTTATGATAGCATGACTTATCACAAATTTCTCCAAGTCCGTGAGGCTAACTGATGTCTAAAAACACCAGCCAACAACATTCTGCTACTGCCTTATCTGACTCGTTACCTGAGTTAGCGAATGATGACGCTCACTCAAAAAACGATATCAAAACCGCTGATAGCTTAAGTAATCCGCCAAGAAAGCAGTTTACCCGCCAGCGTCGGCAATTAACGGCTGGCGAACGTAAAAAGTACGCGCGCATGGCAAGTTTGCATTTAACCAAGTTGCAACAGCGCTTACCGCCGCATGCAAAGATTGGCTTATATTATGATGGCTTTAGTGAGCTACCCACTCAACCACTGTTGGACTGGATTATACGTTCGAATTATCAGCCGTATCTGCCAGTGGTTGGTTCGCTCGGTCGTACTAGAAATGGTAATGATGATAAACGTCTGCGCTTTGTACCTATTTATCAGTCGAAACTGCTGAATATACCGACGCGCATTCATAGCTTAGGGATGAAACAAAACCATCATCGCAGGTTACTTTGGGCGCGTGAGTTAGATGTGATTATCTGTCCGCTCGTGGCGGTTGATAAAAATGGCAATCGTATGGGCATGGGTGGCGGATTTTATGATACAACCCTTGGTAAAAGCCATCAAGCAGGGTTAAAAAAACCATTGAAAATTGGTTGGTGCTATGATTTTCAAGTGGTAGAACAACTCCAGCGTCAACCATGGGATGTACCATTAGATGGCATAATTACGCCAAGTGGCTTAAGGTGGTTTAAACGAAATCAGATTACAAGCCGCCATGACAAAGCATCTAGCGCTGATAGTGTTGATACGTACTTACGAGCATTGGGAAATGATGACGCTAGGGAGATGCTCTACTACAGTCAAGAACAGCCCTTTAATTCTGATGAGATGACAAGGCTAGTCAATGAAGATCGTCTAAATAAACTGCTGGCGCAAAGCGATGAGTTTTTGAGTAGTTTAAGCGGTGAGTTGAGAGGTTTTGATGATTAGGTATGACACATGAGCACAAAAAAAATTTCTATGAGGACAGTCGCTAGCTACTTCCGAAACAAACCACCACGATTCTTTTTCGCTATTTTGTGGGTTGTATTTGTCTACCAGATTATTATGTCGGGCTTTGAGCCAAATCCTTATGCGCTAGAGATGATTGATGCTCCTGAGCCGCATTCATATGATATAGAGCTCGTCGTCATATTGGTGGTTGCGATGCTTTTCCATTTAAGCTTTCTCGTTACTATCGATGTATACATGCGTAGCCGGTGGAAGTTTTTTACCATGCTGATTATTACCACATTATTTTTACTTTGCTTCGGTATGGTGGCAATGCATGCACCGCCGTCACTAGGCTGTATGATTTTTTGGACTTTCTTATCATTTTTACTGTTTTTAGTTATTTGCTTTTGTCAGACTTGCTCATTCTTTTTACGTTGTGTATTCCGTAGAACCTAGTAATGAAGATAGGAAATTTCATACCTAATTAAAAATACAAGTTACCCTACAACTGCTGGCGCAAAGTGATGAGTTTTTGAGTAGTTTAAGCGGTGAGATTGGGAATTTTGAGGATTAACGATTTTCTTTACCATTCAATACACACTTCTACACACAAAATATAGCATTAATTATAAATTATGTGTAATAATACACACATCCAATTAGTATCCTTGAGGAGAATCCATGAAAAGTGGTGAACTAATCAAGTTGCTTAAAGAGGATGGTTGGATAGTTGATAGAGTTAAAGGAAGTCATCATATTTTGAGAAAGGAAGGCGTTGATAGCATTATTTCAATCAGTCATCCTGAAAAAGATGTGTCTCGGCATCAATTGGCTCAAGCAAGACGTATTTCTGGTTTGAAACTTTAAGCAACTCCAAGCTTTTAATAAAGGTTGGTTTTTACTCTTCATAAAAACTTTCTCTATCCTATTTAACTTTATTAATAAGATAATATTCATAGGGGGTTATATGTTAAATTATCCCATCGCTATATTCAAAGACGAAGGCATGGACAACTATGCAGCTATTGTTCCTGATATTGACGGCTGTTTCCCTTTAGGAGATACCATCGATGACACAGTGCAAGAAGCGCAGTCCTTAATTTACGATCATATCGAATATATGGTAGATAAAGGAATGAGTTTTGACTTTCATACTAGTGATATAGAAACATTAAGAATGAATGCAGATTTTCAAGATGCTTTGGCTTGGGCTATTGTAAATATTGATGAAAACAAGTTTTCAACTAAGCAAGTACGCTTTAATGTTAGTTGGCCTGAATATTTATTACAGCGTGTTGACAGTTATGCTGAAAAAAACCACGAAACTCGCTCTGGGTTTTTAGCAAAAGCAGTACAAAAAACTTTAGTATGAAATTATCGATTTGAAATAAAAAAGCTACCTATTCGGTAGCTTTTTTATGGAACATAGTTCTATAAAATACAACCTACAACACCATCGCTGCAATCCAACCAAATACCAACAATGGAATATTATAATGCAAGAATGTCGGCACCACGCTGTCCTTGATATGGTCGTGTTGGCCATCGATATTCAGACCAGAGGTTGGACCAAGGGTCGAGTCTGATGCTGGAGAGCCCGCATCACCCAACGCCCCAGCCGTACCGATAATGGCAACCGTTGCCAATGGCGAAAACCCTAAAGATATACATAGCGGCACATAAATCGCGGCAATAATCGGAATAGTCGAGAATGACGAGCCGATACCCATCGTGACCACCAAACCAATTCCAAGCATAACCAACGCAGCAATGGCTTTATTACCCGCAAAAAGGTTAGTCGCGCCATCGATCAGTGGGGCAATCTCACCCGTCGCTTTCATGACTTCTGCAAAGCCCTGCGCGGTAATCATAATAAAGCCAATCATCGCCATCAATTTGATACCATCATTAAAGACCGTATCAGCTTCACGCCACTTGACCACGCCCGTCGCCATAAAGACCGCAAATCCAAACATCGAGCCGAGCAAGAGCGAATCTGTATAGAGCTGTACGACAAAGGCAGTGATAATAGCGGCTAGAGCAACCAGCGTTTTCATCTTACTTTGTGTTTGCGCTTCAGTGGCGGTTTTACTTAAAGAATCGCCTGCTACCACTGCACTTTTTACCACATCGTGCGCTTCTTTATCTATCGCCATTTGCTGATAGTGGCGCGGTTTACGGTAACTGATAAATACCGCCGTCAGCAAACCAACCAACATACCGAGTGCCGGAATCGCCATCGCCTTAGTCACTGAGATATTACTAATATCAATGCCCGCTTCACCGACGTTTTTTAGCATGATTTGATTGAGATAAATATCACCGAAACCATATGGGATAAACATATAGGTAGTGACCAAACCAAAGGTCAACAGACAAGCAATTAAGCGTCTATCAATCTGCATGCGATTAAAGGCGAGCAATAATGGCGGCACGAGCAGTGGAATAAAGGCAATATGAATGGGGATTAGGTTTTGGCTAAAGCAACTCATGGTGATTAAGCCTGCAAACAGCATATACTTAATCATGCCACTGGTGCCACCGGCATCAATGCGCTTGATGACCGCCCCTGCCAATGATTGCGGCAAACCAGAATGAGCTATCGCTACCGCAAAAGCGCCCAGTAGCGCGTAAGATAGAGCGATTTGCGCGCCATTGCGGATGCCTTCTTGAAAGGCCTCTAGCGTATCAGTGATACCGAGACCCGCTAGCAGCCCGCCCGCCAGCGCACCGATCAATAAACTGAGCACCACGTGTACTCGCGCTAGTGACAGCCCTAACATGATGACGACTGCCAATAATACTGCGTTGATGGTCATATGTTGCCCCTTGCTCTTTATAATCCGGTCTGGTTAGGACTTATTAGTATTTTAAGGCCTATCAATATCGCTCTAACGCCTAAAATGCTTTACTCTAAAAAGCGAGGTTTCAGACGCGCGTCAGTTTACCTCATTTTGCTCATAAAACCTACGCATAGAACCCAATAGATATTGGCTGCCTACTAACGATAAGTACTTTGTCTATGCTGACTTTCAATGATTACTCATAAAATTAACACAGCGATGAATCGCTGTATTAAAGAAGATATAACTATTTAACAAAGATAAGCGCATGACTTGGTCACCAAGCCTTGCAATTTTATCTGTGAGCACCATTTATCTAAACATGAACCACTAACTTGACTTTACAAGTCTGGTGAACGAGGAAGAATATATGAGTGAACATAAAATTGCCCAAGACAATATCGACATCGATGTCGACGTATCATCTAACGTTTCTGATGATAATGCGCTAAATATCTCAGCTGACGATACGTTGGAAAATGAGTCAGAGTCGACGCCTGAATCTACTCAAGACGATGCTGAAAACATGAATGCTAAAGACAAAGGTGAACAGAACTATCTACCGCTACTGGCATTGCGCGATGTGGTCGTGTATCCACATATGCAAATTGCCTTGTTCGTAGGGCGTGCGCCATCGGTCAAAGCCGTTGAACTGGCACAAGCTGAGTATGGCAATAAAGTATTGGTCGTGGCGCAAAAAGACTCGCTGACCGAAGACATTGATCAAGATAACTTGTATCAGTACGGAACCGTGTGCCGCATCGTCAGCACCATGCCTCATGACAGCGATGAGAATTGTATCAAAGTATTGATCGAAGGTCAGTACCGTGCGCGCGTCGATAACATCGAAAATCACGACAAATTATTAATGGCGAGCTTTGAGCGTGCTGACCTTGATGTCGACATGGATGAGAGCCAGCAAAAAAATACCATTCAAGCTTTAACTACACTGTTTGAAAGCTATGCGGATGCTCGTTTGCGTAATGCGCGTGAGCTAACTCGCGTGGCAAAACGCATCGATGATTTGCTTGAACTGGTTTACTTCATCTCAACCCGCGTGTCGATGGATCTTGAGGTCAAGCAATCGTTCTTAGAACATGACGATATCAAAACCCATATCAATACGTTAACTGAGTACTTAGTCAAACAAAGCGCTGAGCAAAATATCGAACAAGATATCCAAGATGCCGTTCGTCAGCAGATGGAAGACAATCAGCGCGAGTACTTCTTAAATGAGAAAATGAAAGCCATTAAAAATGAGCTGTCAGATATGAATGACGGCGCGTTCGATGGTGAAGATGATGTGGCTGAGCTTGAGCAGCGCCTAGAAGATGCTGACTTGCCAGAAGATGTGCGCAAAAAAGCCGAGCAAGAGTTTAAAAAGCTAAAAATGATGCCGCCTGCCTCGAGTGAATCATCAGTCGTACGCAACTATATTGAATGGATCTTGGATACGCCGTGGAATGCCACAACCAAGGTTTCGATTAATTTAGAAAAAGCCAAAACGGTACTGGATGAAGATCATTACGGCTTGCAAGATGTGAAAGATCGCATCTTAGAATACCTCGCCGTACAATCACGGGTGAAAAAACTGCGCGGTCCGATTCTTTGCTTAGTCGGTCCTCCGGGTGTTGGTAAAACCTCATTGGGTGAATCGATTGCGCGTGCAACGGGTCGTAAGTTTGTCCGTATGGCGCTCGGCGGCGTACGTGATGAAGCGGAAATCCGTGGTCATCGCCGTACTTATATCGGTGCGATGCCGGGTAAAATCGTCCAATCACTGGCAAAAGTCGAAGTTAAAAACCCGCTATTCTTATTAGATGAAATCGATAAAATGGCGCAAGACTTCCGCGGTGATCCAGCATCAGCGTTGCTTGAAGTATTAGACCCTTCACAGAATGATACCTTTAACGACCATTATCTCGATATGGATTTAGATTTATCACAAGTGATGTTTATCTGTACCGCCAACAGCATGGATATTCCGCCTGCCCTACTTGACCGTATGGAAGTGATTCGTCTACCGGGTTATACCGAAGAAGAAAAGGTCAATATTGCGCAGAAATATCTCGTGCCAAAAGCGATTAAAAATAATGGCCTCAAAGAAGGTGAAATTGAGATTGTAGAAGCGGCATTGCATAGCATCGTGCGTAGCTATACGCGTGAAGCCGGTGTGCGCAACCTTGAGCGCGAAGTCAATAAAATCTGCCGTAAAGTGGTTCGCGGTTCAGTCGAAACTCATGGTGCACGCGCTCCGAAAAAAGCAGAACGTGAGCTGGTCGTAGTCGATGACAAAAACATCGATGACTATTTAGGTGTGCATCAGTATGACTATGGTCTGGCAGAAGAAGAGCCTGAGATTGGTCGTATTACGGGTCTTGCTTGGACACAAGTCGGTGGTGAGCTATTAACCATCGAAGCGGTAGCGATGAAAGGTAAAGGCGAGCTGAGCTTTACCGGTTCACTCGGCGACGTCATGAAAGAGTCGATTCGTGCAGCGATGAGTGTGGTGCGTGCCCGCGGTGACAGCTTAGGTATCGATTATGAGACCTTTAAAACCACTGACGTCCACGTACATATGCCAGAAGGCGCGACGCCCAAAGACGGTCCATCGGCTGGTGGTGCGCTTACCACAGCGCTGGTCTCTGCCTTGACTGGTATTGCCATTCGTCCAGATATTGCAATGACAGGCGAGATTACCTTACGCGGTAAAATCCTACGCATCGGTGGTCTAAAAGAGAAGCTACTTGCTGCACATCGCGGTGGTATCAAGCATGTGTTGATTCCAGCGAGCAACGAGCGTGACTTGGCCGATATCCCTGATAACGTCAAAGCTGGTCTGACTATTCAGCCAGTCGCGACGATTGATGAGATATTAAAAGTTGCGTTGGTGAGTATGCCAGTACCGCTTAAACCTGCTAAGGTGACGGTTGATAAAACCTCAAGCAAAGCGCTGCATAACTAATCTGATTCGTTACTAATCCAGTCTTACAAATTAAAGAGCCGCTCATCGTCATGATGGGCGGCTTTTTTTGGTAATAATAAAAAACAATTTGGTTAAGACCCTGTGCTATATTTTAGACAAATGTTTATTAATTAGGAAAGTACAATGTTAAATCATTTAAGGGTGCCTCTAGTTGTAATAAGCACATTACTACCCCTCGCTTTATTAGGCTGCCAAACCAACAGCCTCAATCATTCAGCACAAACCAGTACCGTTATCGACGATAAAAACTGGTCAGCGACCACCCTTGAATCCAGACTGTTTCAAACCACCACAAAATATGAGTGGCAACTAACCCATGTCAGCAATGATAAGGGTCGAATCAAGCCTTTTAACCAAAAGCTGCCTTTGATAATGGAGGTACATCCAAGCCTTTTAACTTTCACAAAAGGCTGTCAGCGTTACCAAGTTTCTTTTGATATGTGGTTACCATTACCGTACCTTTACGGGCAAATCGATGTCAGAGAACCATCTGATAACTGCACCACAGTAAACCATTCAATTATCGAAAATTTGAGTAATAAAAACACAATCAAAAACAAAACAGGAGATGTCGTAAATGGTGTTTTTATACCCTATTCAGATACAGCTTTCAGATTTGATCCAGTACTACCAAATTCTACACAGAATTCTAACAAGACATTAAAACAGCTGGCTCTAAAAACCAATAAAGGAAAAACACTGATTTTTTCGGGTACGCCCAAGCCTGAATATCGTGTGGCGGGCATACCGCTTACCAATGAATTATTAGAGCGATACCAATGGCGTCTTATTAGTGCAACTGACGATACCAATAAAACTATTAATAAATTTAATCGTCCAGATGTACCTATTACTGCAAACTACAGACTTGGTTCACATGATTATAGCCATCCTCAGCAAAGTAGTTTTAGCCAAGGTGTTGGGTTTTCTGTCGGATGCAATGGGGCTGGTGGGTCTTATGCTTTATCTACTAATCAAACGTTGCTAATTGGTGGCAACCCTTCAACGATGGTAGGGTGTGGTGATGACATTGATGATATTGAATCAAGCCTTAGCCGCCTAATGCTTTATAGCTCTAGTCAGTTAACACTGATCAATCTTGATAAGCAGAGAGTATCTAATCCTTCTAATAACTCTGAATCCAGCTATCTCCTTACTCAAAAGTTAGAATCAGGCGAAACCTTAGTATGGCAAAACGAAGTAAAGAAGACACCGTAAACCCTTTTCAAATCCATACGATACTTACATTTATTAACCGATTGTTGCGCTTTTAATGAATATCTATGCCGAGTCGTTGGTTATACTGATTGCGACATAAACGAATGTTGCAACGAAGCCAGTAACGATTATAAATATAAAGACTTGAAACAACTATTTAGATAAACGGAGAAAACGATGAAAAAAGTAATTCTTGCAAGCGCGCTATTATGTGGTTCAGCTTTAGCGATGACTGGTTGCCAAACGGTAGAAGGTCAGATGCAAACCGGTAATCCACTTAACCAACCTGCGCTAAAATCGACGATCAATGCAGTCGCTGGTAACAATAGTGAAGTGGGTCAAGTATTCCTACGCCCAGTAGATGGTGGCGTACAAGTCTACGGTAAACTGATGAACTTGCAGCCAGGTAAGACGGTATCATTGCATATTCATGAAACAGGTAGCTGCGGTAATATGGGTAAAGCGGCAGGTGGTCACTTCAACCCAGATAACAAACCGCACTCTAACCCTGATGATATGAATGGTCATGCGGGCGACTTGCCGAACTTAACCGCTAACGCAGATGGTGTTGCTACTATCAACTTTGTAAACAAGAAAATATCTGCTGCTGATGCCGGTAAATATAGTGTCAACCGCCTAGCCTTTATCGTTCATGGCGGCGTAGATGACTATACTAGCCAACCAGCTGGTAATGCAGGCGATCGCGTTGCTTGCGGTATCATTGAAAAGATCTAATAGTTTTTAACTAAACTATTAACCTTTAAAGTTTAATACGTTTAATAGCATAAAAACTGATAGTAAAAAAACCTCTTAGATAATCTAAGAGGTTTTTTTATGGTTTAAAGATATGGCTTCGAGATAAAGTGGTTAAAGAAATTTACTCTTCTACCCATTCACCTTTGCGCCAGTACACACCCCAACGCGTGGCCTTACCGTTTTTCTCAGAGCCGATATACTGCTCTTTTTTCTTACGTGACCAGCGCAAAATGGTTGGATTGCCATCAGGGTCTTCGTCTGGACCTGCAAACAGATACTGGAACTTATCTTCCATCTTATCTTTGATTTCGCGTAGCTCCGCAAGCTTTGGCGGACGTGTTTCGCGTACTTTCGGGAACTTAGAGGCTGCTAAGAACATCCCAGCCGCCCCTTCACGCAAGATAAAGTAATCATCGTGCTTGGTTGATTTTAGCTCTGGTAGATGAATAGGATCCATACGCGGCGGTGCAGCTTCGCCAGTTTTGAGCACTTTACGAGTATTGTCACATTTCTGACAAGCAAAGTAAGGACCAAAACGTCCGGTTTTTAGCTCCATCTGCCCATCACATTTATTACAGTCAATGGTTGGGGCATCTGAACCCGGTACTTCAAACTTGCCTTCTTCTAAGATATAACCGTCGCAATCGGGATTGTTACCACAGATATGTAGCTTGAGACCGCCATCAACGATATACCCGTTCATCGCGGTACCATCTTTTGGGCAACGTTTCTTTTCCATCAAATCTTTAACTTCAGCTGCTTCGTCATCACCTTCAGCATCATCAAGATTAGCAAACGCTTCGACTGGCATTAAGTTCTTGGTGCCTTTACAGCGCTCTTTTGGCGGTAAGTTATAGCCCGTACAACCTAAGAACACACCCGTTGAGCCAGTACGCAGCTGCATTGGACGACCACAAATATCACAATGGACATCTGGCACATCGGTCGGATCATTGGGCCGCATGCCATCTTTTTCTTTGGCGCGATCAAGCGTGGTTTTGAAGTCGCCATAAAAGTTATCGAGGACATCTTTCCAATTTGTATCGCCTTCTGCGACATGATCGAGCTTGTCTTCAAGCGCAGCAGTAAAAGTATAATCCATCAAATCCGGAAAACTTGCGGTCAGTCTGTCGGTGACGATATCACCCATTTTTTCGGCAAATAAACGCTTATTTTCAAGCTTTACATAACCGCGATCTTGAATGGTCGAGATGATAGATGCATAAGTCGATGGACGACCGATACCTTTTTTCTCAAGCTCTTTGACCAAGCTTGCCTCGGTATAACGCGGTGGTGGCTTGGTAAAGTGTTGACTCGGATCAAGCTTATCGAGCGTTAATTTGTCGCCTTTTTTGACATCTGGAAGCAAAGTATCGTCGGTTTTCGCTGGTGGCATGACTTTAGTAAAGCCATCAAACACCAATGTACGACCGCGGGCTTTTAGCTCAACATCATTGGCAGCGACGAATAGATTCACTGACAGGTATTTTGCAGGGAGCATCTGGCAGGCCACAAACTGACGCCAAATCAGCTCATATAGACGGATGGCATCACGCTCAACCCCTTTTAGCTGGGTTGATTTCATATTGACGTTAGACGGACGAATCGCTTCATGCGCCTCTTGTGCGCCTTGTTTATTACCGTAAAAGTTTGGCTTTTCTGGCACGTATTTATTGCCATAGCTGTCTTCGATATAGCCACGTACCGCCGCCAATGCATCACCCGACAAGAATGTCGAGTCGGTACGCATATAAGTAATATGACCGGCTTCGTATAAACGCTGTGCCAAAATCATGGTTTTCTTAACTGAAAAACCCAGTCGCGTGCTGGCTGCTTGTTGCAATGTTGACGTAATAAACGGCGCACTCGGGCGTGATTGCGTTGGTTTCTCTTCACGCTCTTTGACGATAAAGTCGTTGGCGTTAAGCACTTCTAAGACTTTATCCGTCTGCTCTTTATTGACAAGCTTTAGCGTTTTGCCACCTTGCTTGGTTGCTTCTAAACGAATGGCAATTTGCTCAGCGTCTTTTTTACTGCTAGCAACGTGAGTATCAGCATGAATTTGCCAGTATTCTTCTGGAATAAAGGCACGAATTTCATGCTCACGCTCGACCACCAAGCGCATAGCGACCGACTGGACACGACCTGCAGAAAGACCGCGAGCAACCTTTTGCCAGAGTAGTGGCGATACCATAAAGCCAACGACACGGTCTAAAAAGCGCCGTGCTTGTTGGGCGTTAACACGGTCAATATCGAGCTTTGATGGTTGCTTAAAGGCGTTTTGAATAGCGGTTTTGGTAATCTCGTTAAAGACCACGCGCTCATATTTACTATCTGCGCCACCGATGACTTCTTTGAGATGCCAAGCGATGGCTTCCCCTTCTCTATCCATATCCGTTGCGAGATAGATTTTGTCAGCGTCTTTAGCTAAGGCTTTGAGCTCTTTGATGACCTTGGTTTTGTTTGGCAATACTTCATAGACTGCCGCCCAGTCATGCTCAGGGTCGACACCCATCCGTCTGACTAGTGCTTGCTGCGCTTTTTCTTCTTTGCTCAGACTGTCATCTTTTTTACTGGTCGCTGGCTTCTTCGCGCTTTTACTCGCACCAACGGGTAAATCGCGTATATGTCCAATACTCGAGCGAACGACGAAGTCATTACCGAGGTATTTATTGATCGTTTTTGCCTTGGCTGGTGACTCGACAATCACCAAAGACTTGCCCTTTGGACTGTCTTTAGTTTTGTCAGCAGCCGCAGCTGGACTTTTTTTAGTTGTGGTTTTTGCCATATTTGACGACACCATAATATAAGTAGTTTAAAAGTAAGGTTAAATTCAGCAGCACGGCAATTTATGGAAGCTGATCATCATAGCTCAGCGATTTATTGTAATAATAGCTGCTGATATAAAAGGGTATAAAGCAAGCAACGACGCCGATACGAGTCATAAAACAGCAATAAAGGTACAAAGACGTTACACTGCTAGGCGCTGAACTGTCAACTGTAAATAATTGGGGCACCGCAAAACTGCTTGCTTATTGCCCATTAATGGAGACTAAAAAACGATTTACTAGCTCTGGCGCTTTTTTTGCATCTGTAATGCCCACGCTTCGAGCTGTGTCTTCAGTACTAATAAGTCTGACTCAATCATTTTTTGTTGATAATGAGGGTTGGTCACTGGGCGCACATAGGCGATATCTTCCCAATAAATAACAATGCTATTTGACTTAATTAATAAGGCTTTTACAAATGGCTCAATACTGGCGGGCAATGCCAATGGCACTTTATCCAAGCTAAAATTGGCTTGGGGATTGGCTTGAGGAGGCACATTATTTACGTTGCTGTTTGCATTGCTATCTGGTCGCCAGTAGCCATCGAGGACCTGATAGCGCGTCAGCGGCAATTTGACATTGTCTAGCACCAGCCCATACTGCCCAAGCATCCCGCGACCATACTCATTGTCCTTGCCCCTGATCCAATCGGGACAAGCCACCAGTTTTGGATTCAACTGTAAGCGACGGGCGGTCATGCGCAAATGATCCAAGCGCTGATCGATACCGCTCGGTTTGAGCGCCATCATACTCCCTAATACGAATAGTACAATGGCGATCGCAATCCATATTCCCATAACAATCTGACCTTTTAGCTGAATTAAAATGCGGCTGAGACGACACTAGCGCCGCGATTGAGCAAAAAACTATTAGCGAGTAACTGGATGGACAGTGGTTTGTCATACCAGTCCTTATAATGAGCACGAACCATAAAAAATCAAGCAGGGTTGATAGAGCGCTGCGTTGATAATCAGCTGATAGCCACTTGCTTGGCAAAGTCCCCTTATTTGACAAACCTACTATTTATACTGCCATATCAATCAGTTAGTACGTAAAAAATAAGTTTAATAACAAGATACAAAAAGTTGTACACGGTAAAAAGTGCTATGATAAACCATAATTTTAAACGCGCGCAGGTTTATTATGAATTATCTTATTGAGTCAAACTCATCGGGCGCTTATCACGCTCGCAAGCTGACAAGTAAAGTCTCGAGCAAAACAGGCATGAGTCTATCCCTACTTGGCGCGGTCGTACTGACATTATCGGGCTGTGCCACGACTCAGAGCCTAACGCCGCAGCAGTGTCAAAGCAGTAACTGGCAAGAAGTCGGCTATGCTGATGGCTCGCAAGGACGTTCAGGTGCCTACTTCGGTCACTATACCAATAGCTGCGCTAGTGTCGGCGGTGCTAGCCCTAACCGTATCCAATGGGAGCAAGGCCGTCAACAAGGCCTCAAAAACTACTGTACCGAGCTTAACGCTTATAAGCTCGGTCGCGAAGGCTATGACTGGCAACCTGTCTGTCCGTTAGAAGGTATTGAGAAGTTAGAAGAAGCTTACTCTCAAGGGCGCTACTACTATATCCGTCAACGCGATCTCGACTACTTACGCTCACCTTACCCATTTGGCTACAGACATGCAGGTTTTGGTTACGGCTATCGTCCATTTGGCTACGGCTGGTAAAAAAAGAAAACCTCACTAACGACTTAATTTGAGGTTTAAGTAGTTAATGAGGTTGGAGAAAATTTTATTATTTTAATTGTTTTTATTATAGCGGTGTTGGTTGTCTTGCTGGTTGGGCTATTGATTTATCTAGCCAGTTTTCTCATATAAAGTTAAAGCTACTAGTACTAACTCACAGTGCTTAAACTATTCAATGCTTAAGTTATTCAGTATTTAGCTACTAAGCTACTCATTCACAAATGCGATTTTGGTCAGTCCAGCGTTACTTGCCGCTGCCAAAACTTGAGCAACCGTATCGTACTTGCCTTCTTTATCTGCACGTAACTGTACTGCTGGATTCTTACCAGTCGCGCCTTGTTGCTGCAAGCGTGTCTCTAACTCTTCCATGCTGATTGGGTCGCTATCCCAGAATATTCCCGCGTCCTTATCAATGCTGACTTGGATCGCTTCTGGCGGCGTTTCATTTAGCGCGGCACTAGTCTCTGGCAAATCTAAAGGCACCGTCGGATTCAGCACGGTCGCTGTCAATAAAAATATAATCATCAATACCAGCATGATATCGATCAGCGGAATGAGGTTCATCTCATCCATGCTTCGTACGTCATCATCACCCAATTGAAATGCCATAGTTACTCTCAATGCTTTTGGTTATTTTCACACAGCCAAGCCGTTTTTTGACCTGTCGTTTGAGCCTTTACAGACCTAGCGCTGGCAGATTTAATGCTTGCAAGATCAACACTATCTATAGCTGCTTTGGCACAGAATTACTGTAGTTATTGGTATGCTGAGTCTCGCTCGTCGTTGAACGACTGCTTGGTGCAGCGTGCACTTGTGAGGCGCTAGCAGCATGGCTCGCGGTTACCTTGGTAGTATCCACAAGACCCGTTGATTGCGCCAATAAATCATGCGCTCTATCGTTGGCTTGATACATTATGCGGCGATTGATACGTACGGCAAGGTTGTAAAAAACGACAGCTGGAATGGCGACCGCGATACCAAGCCCTGTCATGATAAGTGCCTCGCCGACTGGTCCTGCCACCTCTCCCAAGCCTGCCTGTCCACTGGTGCCAATGTTATGTAGCGCATGAAAAATACCCCATACCGTGCCAAATAAACCGATAAATGGCGCGATTGCCGCTGTCGTACCGAGGATAGGCAACCCACGTTCACTGGCAAACCGATAACGGCCGATGTGCTTAAGCAAAGTCTGCTCAGTGACCAAACGGCGCGTGGCTGCATCAGAGTCTATTAGATCCGAGCCTTTATCTTGCATCTGCTGACTCAAATCATCTGCTACATTGGTCGCCAGCTTACGGCTTTGCAATACGCGGACGATACCTGTCACCCAAGAGAGAATAGATAACGCAAGCAACAAAAAGAACAACGTTTTTGTCACCATGTCGCTGATTTGCCAGTATTGCATAAAGTCCATGTCAGACTCCTTCGTCTTTTGTATTATGGCTTAAGATATCGATCATTATTTTTATAACGTTAGATGTAAATAATCAATATATTCAAGATATTACGTAACTAACAGGCACAGACACCCTACCTCTCACCGCTACCCCATTGCGTATAAATGGGGTCAGTTTAGCTTTCTTTATAGCTCTTATAATTTTATTATCTACGCTGCTGATACCTGTACTTGGAGAGATAGATACTTTCGTAATATTACCTTTTTCATCCACTGTGATTGCTGCTGTTACTGATATACTTCCTTTCTTTTTAAGGCTTCTTTCATTCGCGAGGAAACCAAGTTGAGGCCCACTTCGCCAGCTGGCTTCACTAGCGCCGAAACTTACTGGACCTGTATCCACAGGTGATTGTGTTTCTTGTTGATTACCACCTTCATTACCGCCTCCAGTATTCTTTGAGCCATCCCCAACACTACTTGGCTTGTTTACACCTTGGTTACTGTTTGTACTAGTATCAATTGTAGGTTTTTGAGCAGTAGGCTTGTTTACTTTGATAACAGTAGTCGTACTATTATCTACCACTCCTCCCAGATTTGGCTTCTCATTATCAGCAGGTTTATTATTTATACTTTCAGATGGAAGCTCATCAGTTGGATTATTATTGCTAGGTGATGGCGCTGGTGATTTTTTGTTACTTGAATCTTTGGGAGTTTTAGTCTGTTTTACAGTACTAGGCGCAGTAACTGGCTTCGCTTTAGGCTTAGTATCAAGCTTCCTAACTGGTTCAGGTTTTTCCTCTTCCACCTTTATCTCTTCAACCTCAACAGGTGGTGGCGTAACCAGCTCTATTTCGATAGGCGGTGTTTCTTTTTTATCGATTTTCAACTCAGGCGTTTTGATGGCCGCTAAGGCGACTACCGTCAACACATGCAGACCCACAACTATCATAATAGCCGTGAGTATCAATTTAAGTGGTGGCGCGTCTAAATCCGTTGAACTCATAACACCCTAATATTCATTAACCGAGGTAGAATGGCGTAGATAATAATGCAAACGATAATTATTATCAATAATAATTTACAATATTTTCGCTATTTAATACATCTCTGACACGTGACATTGCTTAGTAGCCTTACTTATCAGAACGCTTATTTCTATGAACGTTACCTACTTTTATACCTCACTACTATGAATCTTATCTTTACATCAAATGATACGTTGCGTTTAATATAACAAGTGCTGTTAATAAAAACCATTATCATTTATATTGATAATGAGTCTCAACTACTTTATTATAACCGCTGTACTGTCTACCCAAACTATTTTTATAAAAATTATTCGTACAAAAAATTAGTGAGTGGTACTAAGTAGACTATTTATTTTATGCTTTTTATCTCAAGCATCTTTCAGACTTAATATTTTTAGCGTTATTCATTTGCAATCATTTTAGACAATTGCTTAAACATTTTTTTATAGACCGAGTTCATTATGCCGACACCCTTATTATCTAGCAGATCTACCGCCTCTTCTTTCAAACGTCCATTACTGACTGCTGCCATGACAGCATTGTTAGCTACCGTAGTGGCAGGATGTAGCTCGCCTGAATCTAATGACTCTGAGCCAGCAGACGCCAAAACTGAAAACCCAACGGCTGATGAATCACAGAACGTTGCTAATAACGACGCTGTATCTGCTGAGAAAATCATGGTCAATACTGTAAAAGGTGATGTTGAGCTAGCCATGAACCCATCGCCACTTGTCGTTTATGACATGACATTGATGCAAGACTTGGCCGCGCTAGATGTGGCGGTCGATGGTATGCCTGGTGGCCTATTACTAAAGAATCTACATTCAGAAACACAGCCTGATCCAAAATCGGTAGGTACTGTGTTTGAGCCGGATCTTGAAGCGTTGAATGCAATGCAACCGCAAGCTATTTTGGTCGGTTCACGCATGGCAGAAAAATACGACGAGCTATCAAGTATCGCGCCGACATTGGACATGAGTATTGATACAGCTAACATTTACGAATCAAGCAAGCAGCGCCTGCATGATCTAGGTGCACTGTTCGGTAAAAGCGATCAAGCCGCTAAGCTACAACAGAACATCGATGGACTCATCACTGAGACCAAGAATCTAACAAAAGAAAATAAAGGCACTGGCCTAGTCGTCATGGTCAATGGCAACAAAATGTCAGCCTATGGTGACAAGTCTCGCTATGGTTTTATCCATACTGTGTTAGGTGTACCAATGGCAGATGACAAAATTGCCGATGCGCCTCATGGTCAGCCGATATCGTTTGAATACATCCAAAAAGCCAATCCTGATTGGTTATTTGTCATCGACCGTAGTGCTGCAATTGGTGAAGACGGTATTGGTGCCAAGGCCGTATTAGACAATCCACTGGTTGCCCAGAGCAATGCATGGAGTAAGCAGCAAGTGGTTTATTTGAGCCCAGACTCTTACTTAGCATTTGGCGGTTACTACCAGTGGATGCAGGATCTAACGACGATCAAAGATGCTTTTACTAACGCTAAATAACGTCGTTGCTTATAAAAAATATTATTGCTCAAGTAGGTAATTATTACCGTTAACCCTGCTCATTTTTAAGCCAGTAGAGATTATGTCGTTATTTTCACACCGTACTCATGCTAGGCTCAAATCCAGTACTGCTCCATCAGCGTCAAGCTGGCAAAGCGGTACTGGCAATGCGTTACATCGACGTACTGTCATACCACCGTGGTTCATCAATACAGCAAGCCTCATTCTTATGGGGCTTTTGGTGTTATTGAGCTTATCTATTGGTGTGGCTGACTTTTCGTGGTCAGGTATCTTGCAGAGCCTGCTGACTCAGAGTGCCAACTCCGATAGCTCATTGTTATTGGTTAGCCGTATACCGCGTACCATCGCCATTATCTTGACTGGTATTGCTATGGCAGTGGCTGGGATGATTATCCAAGTAGTACTAAAAAACCGCTTTGTAGAGCCATCTATGGTTGGTGCAACTCAGAGTGCTGCACTTGGTTTGCTAGTGGTCAGTCTGCTGTTCCCTGCCAGTGCGCTCATTGTAAAAATGGGCGTGGCAACCATCGCTGCCGTTTTTGGCATGATGCTATTTATGCTGCTCATTCACCGCATTCCGCCCACTGATTTTTTGATGATTCCACTGATTGGCATTGTCTTTGGCGGCATTATTGAAGCCGTCACTACCTTTATCGCCTATCAAACCGAATCACTACAGATGCTGAGTGTTTGGCAGTTTGGGGATTTTTCGGGCGTATTGGCAGGGCGCTATGAGCTGTTGTGGCTCACGGGTGGACTGTGTGTGCTGGCTTATATTATTGCTGACAAGCTGACCATCGTTGGTTTGGGTGACAATATCGCCTTAAACTTGGGTATTAGTAAGCGTCAAGTCACTTGGATTGGCGTGGGTATGGTAGCCATGATGAGCGCTGTCGTGGTCGTGACTGTGGGCATGATTCCTTTTATTGGGCTGGTCGTACCAAACATTGTGAGCCGTCTAATGGGAGATAAGTTGCGTCGCAGCTTGCCAGCAGTGGCCCTACTTGGTGCTTCAGCCGTACTGCTATGCGATATTATCGGGCGCTCTATTCGCTATCCATTTGAAGTACCGGTCGCCACTATTTTTGGTGTGGTTGGTACGGTGCTGTTTTTATGGCTGTTATTACGTGCGCCAGCTGAGCAGTAGCACCATGTTCACTAACTATGTATTAATTTTCAACACTCGCTTACCGTCGTTCATTTTTTGCCTTATTAGATAAGCTTGGCACCATAGGATTTTTGTATGTTCTCATCAACTAAGCTTACTTCCACCAAGACTGATGCTACCAGAACCAGCACAGCGGTAAATAATTCATCTTCAGCAGATGGTCAGTATTCAGCCGCTGCACAAGGTCATTTGGCAAAGCTTTGGGCATGGATAGCTGCCCATCCAAAATCCATAGCAGCTATTATTCTACTTATCTCGATGACCTTGTTTATGACACTCAATGTCAATGGCTATTGGGACTTTGCACTACCATTACGCGGCAAAAAACTGTTGGCACTAATGGTGGTTGGCTATGCGATTGGCGTGTCGACGCTACTGTTTCAGACGTTGACTCACAATCCAATTCTAACGCCCTCCCTACTTGGGTTTGACTCACTCTATGTTCTGTTGCAGAGCTTACTGGTTTTCTTTTTAGGTGCGATTAGCTTTACCAGTCTCGATCCTATTGCCAAGTTCACGTTAGAGATTGTCCTGATGTTTGGGGCATCTTTATTATTGTTTAAGTTATTATTTTCTAAAAGCAGTCAGGATCTGACACGGCTAATATTGGTGGGCGTTATCTTTGGCGTGTTGTTTCGCAGCTTATCAGCACTCATTGCACGGTTGATTAACCCTGATGATTTTGTGGTCGTACAGTCTGCCAGCTACGCGCAGTTCAATACGGTCAACCCTCAGCTACTAGGTATCAGCTTATTTATCTGTGCCATCACTGCGATATTTGTGTGGCGCTGGCGTTATCAGTGCGATGTATTGATGCTCGGACAAGCACAGGCCGTCAACCTTGGTATCAACTATCAACGTCTGGCATTTGGTCTATTAACTGTCATCGCTGTATTGGTTGCCACGGCCACTGCACTGGTCGGTCCAGTGACTTTCTTTGGTTTATTGGTTTGCGCATTGACCAATCGTATCGCGCGACATATGTATCACACTGAGCGGCTGATATTGGTCAGCTTGGTTGCTATGATTTGCTTAGTGCTGGGTCAGACTATCTTTGAGCAAGTGTTAGATATGGCAGGCGTATTGTCAGTGGTGATAGAGCTAGCAGGCGGATTGATGTTCTTAGCATTGATATTTATGTCTCAACGTCGTTCGTTATAACTACTTAGCCGACATTGTTTATTTAGCTGATGCTGTTGATAGAGAAAACCCTAAGACTTTTTTAAATAAGACTGACTATGATTAAACTAAATAATATCTCTCACCATATTGGCAAACAACAAATCTTGCATGACATTACGTTGTCCCTACCAACGGCGCAGGTAATTGCTTTGATTGGGCCTAACGGTGCTGGAAAGTCTACGTTGTTTTCTGTCATGGCCCGTTTGCAGCCGCTACAATCTGGGCAGGTGAGCTTCGCTGTAGATAATGAAGAGCGTGATATTGTCAGCTGTCAGGCACGGACACTGGCAAAGACTGTCGCGATGCTTGGGCAAGACAATCATGTACAAGGACGCCTGCGCGTACATGAGCTACTGATGTTTGGTCGTTATCCCTATCATCAAGGACAACCAACTGCTGACGATCAGCAAAAAGTACAGGAAATCCTTGAACGCTTTGAACTGGAGCCATTAGCCGAGCGCTTCTTGTCAACATTGTCTGGTGGGCAACGGCAACGCGTGCTGATTGCGATGATTGTCTGCCAAGATACGCCATATCTCTTGCTTGATGAGCCGCTGAATAATCTGGATATGTACCACGCTGGTCGCTTGATGCGTGAGCTGCGCGAGTTGAGTCATAGCCAGCAAAAAACCGTGGTAATAGTCCTGCATGATATCAACCAAGCAGCACAGTTTGCTGATACAGTGGTTACGATGAAAGCAGGAGAAGTGACCGCTGTTGGTCGCCCTGCTGATGTTATTACTAAAGAGACGATGAAAGATTTATATAACGTCGATGTCACTGTCCTAAATCATCAGGGTCGTCCAGTGATTGTTGATATAGTCAATCCAGAATAAAATTGGTACAACCCATATCATGAAACAGCTTAGGTAAATTATTCTCCATCCACCCTTGTCGCAAAAACTTCGCCTGTGCCCATTTTTTCTCAATAGGGTTTAAATCGGGACTATAAGGCGGTAGAAATAACAAGCGATGACCATGCCTGTTGAGTAATCTCTGAACGCGTTTG
>NZ_PJBY01000065.1:0-236 GCF_002836005.1 Psychrobacter sp. Sarcosine-3u-12 | reverse complement strand
CATTGAAAAAAATAAGCAACGCCTTACTCTAATGTTTACCACAACAAAGAAATAAGGCATCACTTATGACTCGCACCAAGCTCAACGATGAACATTGGCACAAGCTATTTATTATATTGCGACAAATTAACGTATATAACAAGCCCAATCTAAGACGTACCGTTGAAGGCATGTTGTACCGCATACGAGTAGGCTGTCCATGGCGAGACTTACCTTCTTATTTTGGTCATTGGTCT
>NZ_PJBY01000064.1:0-261 GCF_002836005.1 Psychrobacter sp. Sarcosine-3u-12 | reverse complement strand
AACATCAACAGCATCGTCTTCTATCACTGGTGCAAACACAAGCTAATCCCAAGTCTTAAAACCAAATGCGTGATTGTGATGGATAATGCCAGATTTCATAAGAGTAAGCGTATTCAAAAGCTACTGAATAGGCATGGTCATCGTATTCTATGGCTGCCGCCGTACAGCCCTGATTTGAACCCTATTGAGAAGAAATGGGCTCAGGTGAAGTTTCTACGCCAAGGCTGGATGGAAAACGACTTATCCAAATTGTTTTATGAT
>NZ_PJBY01000063.1:0-278 GCF_002836005.1 Psychrobacter sp. Sarcosine-3u-12 | reverse complement strand
TCTAGGCATCAGTCAAAAAAAAGACTTTAGAACATCCAAAAGCCTGTCCGATCAAAAGAGCGATATATCAGAATAAGCTTGAGCACTTTAAGCAGCAAGGCTACCCCATTGTATATATGGACGAAAGCGGCTTTGAGAACGAGACCATTCGCTCTCATGGCTATGCACCGATTGGTGAGCCTTGTATCGATAGCTACAACTGGCAAGGTAAAAGGCGAACCAACGTTATCGGTGCTCTATATGAAAAGATGCTGTTTGCCCTAGATTACTTTAAGCAC
>NZ_PJBY01000062.1:0-281 GCF_002836005.1 Psychrobacter sp. Sarcosine-3u-12 | reverse complement strand
GGTGCAGGTTACGCGCCAAAGCTAAGTGATCCTGAGGTTATTTGCATGGAGATGGTCGGTGAATTTTTACACCTTGATCAAGACAAACAAATTTGGCAATACTTTACCCAGCATTGGCAAGACTGGTTTCCAGCCATCGGCTCATACCCTAACTTCGCAAAGCACTGCGCCAATCTGTGGCAAGTCAAACAGCAGATACAAGATAACGTCAGTCAAATTGAAGGCCGTGACAACATCCATTTTATGGATGGTTTTCCGATACCCGTCTGTCATTATGGACA
>NZ_PJBY01000061.1:0-281 GCF_002836005.1 Psychrobacter sp. Sarcosine-3u-12 | reverse complement strand
AGTGCAGGTTACGCACCAAAGCTGAGTGATCCTGAGGTCATTTGCATGGAGATGGTCGGTGAGTTTTTAAACCTTGATCAAGACAAACAGATTTGGCAATACTTTACCCAGCATTGGCATGCCTGGTTTCCAACCATCGGCTCATATCCTAACTTCGCAAAGCATTGCGCCAATCTGTGGCAAGTCAAACAGCGGATACAAGATAACGTCAGTGAACTTGAGGGCCGTGACAACATCCATTTTATGGATGGTTTTCCGATACCCGTCTGTCATTATGGACG
>NZ_PJBY01000060.1:0-282 GCF_002836005.1 Psychrobacter sp. Sarcosine-3u-12 | reverse complement strand
TTTTCCAAGATATAAAGAACCTACTGTCATTATTAAATATCCTAATGGTGAGTTAAGTATTGACGGTGTTATGTCAGTCTTGGCTTACGACGATAACAAACAAGCAAATTACAAACTCTCGAAAGTCAATCTTGGCTTTTTATTCAACCATAAAGTAAGCGGTATATCAGACGAAGATGCCTATCAGAAAATGATGTCTTTCTTTAAAGAACTACAAGATAAAGGTTGGACTTATGCTAAAAGTTTAAGTGAACCTCGTTTAAGCCCTAAAGACAGCTTTAC
>NZ_PJBY01000059.1:0-282 GCF_002836005.1 Psychrobacter sp. Sarcosine-3u-12 | reverse complement strand
CTTTCCAACAAGCAACATGGGGAAAGCAATTTTCCATTATTCTGATGATAGTTTTAAGATTGACCAAGTTGTCACTATTTTAGCTATGGATAAGGTAACTAGCGAGCAGAGAGGGTTGAATAAAATTACAGTTGATTTTTTCTTCGACACTACAGACAACGGTATATCGGACGAAGATGCTTATCAAAAAATGATGGCTTTCTTTAAAGAACTGCAAGGTAAGGGTTGGACTTATGCTAAAAGTTTAAGTGAGCCTCGTTTAAGCCCTAAAGACAGCTTTAT
>NZ_PJBY01000058.1:0-342 GCF_002836005.1 Psychrobacter sp. Sarcosine-3u-12 | reverse complement strand
TCATGCTTTAACCTACCAAGGTTGTCACTCCCAAATAGAAGATAAAATACGGCTAATGACGGTTCATGGTTGCGGTGTTAGAGACATAGCGGTTATGGCCTCAGTCAGTATTGGAAAAGTGCTTAGTACCATAGGCTCATCTGTTTATAAGATCGCGCCTAAGAAGCGCTACTATGAACGCTTAGAGGTTGATGAATTCTGGACTTACGTGTATCGCAAAAAGCGTAAAGTTTGGCTTATTTATGCTTATGACCGTGCTACCAATGAGATTGTTGCTTATGTTTGGGGCAGACGTGACTTAAAAACGGCTAAGAAGTTAAGAGCGCGTCTTAAGCAGCTTAC
>NZ_PJBY01000057.1:0-389 GCF_002836005.1 Psychrobacter sp. Sarcosine-3u-12 | reverse complement strand
GCTTGAGATAGCAGAGGCTAACCTTGAACACTTTGATGAGACTTGGGGCACAGAGTACCCGCATGTGGTCAAGTCTTGGCGTAATAACTGGGAGGGCTTAACGGTGTTCTTTGAGTATCCTAAAGACATCAGAAAAGTGATTTATACCACCAATGCTATTGAGTCGCTAAACAGTGTGATTCGGACGGCGGTGAATAAGCGTAAGGTGTTCCCCTCTGATCAGGCAGCATTCAAAGTGGTCTATTTAGCAACTCAGCAGGCATCCAAAAAGTGGTCGATGCCGATTCGTAACTGGACGTCTGCTCTGAATCGTTTTATGATTATGTTTGATGACCGTATCAGTAAGCATTTAATCTAAATGGCAGTTACACAGAATCTGGGATGGGCTC
>NZ_PJBY01000056.1:0-389 GCF_002836005.1 Psychrobacter sp. Sarcosine-3u-12 | reverse complement strand
CCTTGAGATGGCAGAGGCCAATCTTGAGCACTTTGATGAGACTTGGGGCACAGAGTACCCACATGTCATCAAGTCTTGGCGCAATAACTGGGAGGGCTTAACGGTGTTCTTTGAGTATCCGAAAGACATCAGAAAAGTCATATATACCACCAATGCTATTGAGTCGCTAAACAGTGTGATTCGGACAGCGGTGAATAAGCGTAAGGTGTTCCCATCTGATCAGGCAGCATTCAAAGTGGTTTACTTAGCCACCCAGCAGGCGTCTAAAAAGTGGTCGATGCCAATCCGTAACTGGACGTCTGCTCTGAATCGTTTTATGATTATGTTTGATGACCGTATCAGTAAGCATTTAATCTAAATGGCAGTTACACAGAATCTGGGATGGTCTC
>NZ_PJBY01000103.1:0-82228 GCF_002836005.1 Psychrobacter sp. Sarcosine-3u-12 | reverse complement strand
AAATATAAACAGGAGCTATGTTAATGCAATTATTAAATCAAGCGGTCGTGACCGAACATCTTAATATGCAAGCTGCGATTGAAGCGATTGAAACCTTGTTAACTCAGCAAGCAGCACACCCTAATTGGGTTAAAGCACCTGAACGTTTGGTTATCGAGACGTTTAGTGAAGATAAGCTTCACAGTTCAGGCTCGCATTTATCGATGCCAGCCACGATTTATGATGGTGAAAAAGAGTATACCGCTGTCAAGCTCGTCACAATTTGCCCTGATAACCCTAGTCGTGATATGCCAACGACCACCGCTATTATTACCGTCTCTAATAATGATACGGGTGAAATATTAGCGATTATGGATGGTATCTATATCACGCAGGTGCGCACGGCCGCCTTATCAGGTATCGCTACTAAGTATATGACAAAGTCTGACTGCCAAAGTGTAGCTGTCGTTGGCTGCGGCGGCATGGCTTACGAGCAACTGCATGCCGTACTGACAGTGCGCCCCGATATTAAAACGGTCTATTTATGGAACAGAAACCACGAAGGAGCCGAGCAATTTAAGATAAAATTTGCTCGTGATTATGCGCAGTGGGATGTTGAAATTCAGGTTTGCAACGAGATCAGTGAGGCTGTCTGTCATGCGGATATCATTAACGTAGCGACCCGTGCAACCGAAGGTTTATTTAGTATCGATCAAATAAAATCTGATGCGCATATCAACGCGGTTGGTGCTTATCAACCTTCAATGAAAGAAATCAGCAACGATGTCATAGCAGGCAGCAGTAGGGTTGTCGTTGATGACTTGGCCGGCAGTCGTCACGAGGCAGGCGATCTGATTCAAGCGCATGCTGCTTCTGATTGCGTATGGACTTGGGATGGCCTTAGTGGCGATTTGCAAGCGCTGGTAACGAGCGAGCTAAAAGAAGATACGACTCAGTCTAAAAAAGGCATCACGTTATTTAAATCGGTAGGCGCGGCTAGTTTCGATGCGGCAGTCGCTTTATATGTCGCTAAGCAAGCTGCAAAACAGAACCTCGGCTCATCAGTTGATTGGTGATACTTTTTATAATAGACCAATCAGGGTGTGTCTTCGCTTCAATTTATAGTCATTTAAATGTGATAAAAACGATTAAACGTTGCTAAACGGCGTCAAATAGCTGGTTGATATTTCAATAGTATCTACACTATTTTTCTTGTTTAAAGGCAATTTATCGCATGTTTATCACCATTTTTAAAATGAAGTCATCTTTCGTAAAAGCGCTATATATTTATTAGCAATAAAAAAGCCCTCTTTTCAAATAAGAAAAGAGGGCTTTTGACATTAGCCTTAGTTATCTCTATCGCGCTTATCTTCACGGCGCTGTTTGCGTTTTGGGCTGGTACGATACGTTAAATATCCACCAACAACCATAACGGCGATAAATGCTGCGATGTACAAAAATATTGATGAACCAATAAAAGCAGAGGGTTCCATGACCATAATCTCATTAAAAGTTATCAATAATTATGCAAGTGCCGCTGCCGATTGTAAAGTAAACAAGTTTAGCTCAGGTGTAAGTTCAAGTGAACGCAAACGCGCTGCTTGATTATGAACGTTGGCCGTTACAATCAACTCATCTGGCTCATATTGGGCCAGAAAATTAGCCAGTTTGGGCTTGACCGTTTCAACAGAGCCGATGAACGAGATCGATAGCGCGTTGTCTACCATCATCTTCTCTGCTTGACTCCAAATACTATCCATATCGTGGGTTGGTTTTGGCATTTGCCCTGTTTCACCTCGGCGTAAACGCACAAAGCTCTGCTGTGCTGAGGTAAAGTGATAATGGGCAGTTGCATCGTCATCAGCCAGTAGTAAGTTCGCTGCCACCATCACATAAGGCTTGTCTAAATAGGCTGACGGCTTGAACTGCTCGCGGTAAGTTGTGATAGCTTGACTGAGCATTTGCGGCGCAAAATGCGAGGCGAACACGTAAGGCAGTCCTAAATGTGCGGCCAAGGTCGCTCCAAAAAGTGAAGATCCGAGTATCCAGATAGGAATGTTTGATTTGGCGCCAGGGAATGCTTGCACAGGACTGTTGTCAGTTGAATTTCCTAGGAAGTACATTAATTCTTGCACGTCTTGCGGGAAGCGTTCAGCGTCGCTCATCTGCCGACGTAGCGCCTGAAAAGTCGCCCCATCTGTACCAGGAGCGCGGCCTAAGCCTAAGTCAATACGGTCGCCATATAACGCTTGTAATGTGCCGAATTGCTCAGCGATCACGAGCGGTGCATGGTTAGGAAGCATCACGCCGCCTGCGCCAATACGTATTCGCTTGGTTTGACTACCAATATGCGCTAGCAGCACCGAGGTTGCTGCACTCGCAATACCGGGCATATTGTGATGTTCTGCCATCCAATAACGGTTTAAGCCGACTTTTTCTGCAAGCTGTGCGGTCTCAACCGTCTGGGCGATACCTTCAGCAATGGTATGACCTTCAGGAACGGGGGCTAAGTCTAAAAAGGATAAAGGAATTGTGTTACTCATAGATCACCTGTGTTTCTAACGCCGCTTTTTAACGACATTATTATATTTGTATTTGAGGGTGGTAAGGATAAACGGCAGCAGTGCTTATTTGTGAATGTGCAACAAGTTGTGAATGTTCAACAAACTCTAAATAAATAGTGGCTTTTCATGTCGAAACAATATTGAAAGTACAACAAGGCCAGTTCATCGTTGCTAGTGGTGTAAGGTTGCGATGTGCTACCCGTTTAATAGTTAATATGATGGGGCAGTTGCGGGCAATATCAAGGTCAAAAGTTAGAACGATAACAAATCTTAATAATCTAATAGCGTGTACAGATTAGAATATTTAGCCGCTTTTAGTCCATTTAGTCGTGTTGGTTCTTATTGAAGGCACGTCTTTTTAGGCATAAAAATTAACGGCATCGCTATCTATTGATAACGATGCCGTCAGTCTGTACTGTCTGATATTTATTAAAATGTTTACAGCGAGGGTAAAAACAATGATTAAGCAGATAGCCTATTCTGGATTAAATTGCTTTTGGCATAATTCCATAAAAGCGCGCCCGTATTGGCGGATTTCTGCATCATCCCGTACCGCCATCCAACTGGTAAAGCGCCCGAAATGATCCACCGGAATCGCCGTTAAGTTCTGATAATGGCTTGGCTCAAAAGCCATCTCGGCTATAATACCAATGCCTAAACCAAGACCAACATAAGTGCTAATTACATCAGCATCGAGCGCTGCTAAAACAATATCTGGCTCAAGACCTGCATCCGTAAAGGTTTTATCAATCGCACCGCGTCCGGTAAAACCACCATGATAGGTAACAATTGGATAGCTGGCGAGGGTCGGCAAATCAATAGACTCGTGACTGGCAAGCTCATGATCGCTTGGCACAATAACGCGATGCGTCCAGTCATAATAGCGATAACAGCGCAGATAGTTATTATGGAGCAACGACTCGGTTGCAATACCGATGTCAGCTTGCCCGCGTATCACCATCTGGGCGATGGTCTCAGGATCAGCCTGTTGCAAGATTAAATTCACTTTAGGAAAACGTTCTTTAAATTCTTTGACCACTTGCGGCAATACATAACGTGCCTGCGTATGAGTAGTGGCAATGGTTAAGGTACCGACATTGGGGTTGTTAAAGTCGAGGCTTAGATTCTCAATCGTACGGATTTCAGCAAAGATAGACTCGATATGCGGCATGAGCGCTGTGCCCATGGTCGTCAGACCGGTCAAACGCTTGCCTTGACGCACGAATACTTCAGTTTTTAGTTGGTTTTCAAGCGCTGCGATATGCTTGGATAAGCTTGATTGACTGGTGTGCAGTACTGTCGCCGCTTGGCTTAAGTTATAGCCATTAATCACCGTATGCCACACCGTCTCCAACTGCTTGAGCTGAATTTGCAAGTGCCGCTGATTGACCACTACGTCGATTGCCATAACTGAATCCTATTGTATAAATATACAAACCCTGTCTGTATATAAAAGTAAAAACCTACGAATATGCCGTAAGCGACCAGTGTAAATCAAATCTATTATTCTTGTATATAATAAATAGCTATCAATTAATAATAATTGGGAATATAGAAATTGTAATCTAATTGCTAGCGAGTTTTGAAATTTCAATAAAAGTGCATTATTCAAAAAAAACAGCTACCTTCTAAAAGATAGCTGTTTGTAAAGTTTGGATTTAATTATTAAGGCAAACCTTAGTGAACATGTCAAACTGAGCACAGAAGGTTAGTCAGCGATATTAAAACGATCGGCGTTCATTACTTTACTCCAAGCGCCGACGAAGTCATGAACGAACTTCTCTAAATTGTCATCCTGCGCGTATAGCTCAGCATAAGCGCGTAGTATAGAGTTGGAGCCAAACACTAAGTCCACACGGCTCGCTTGCCATTTCGTTTTTCCAGTGCCACGTTCGCGTACTTCATAAAGGTTAGAGGTGTTACGAGCATCGTCGCTGGTTTTGATAGGATGCCAAGTGTTATTCATATCCGTCAGATTAACGAAGAAGTCATTGGTAAGCACGCCAGCACGCTCAGTAAAGACGCCATGTTGACTCTGACCATGGTTGGTATCGAGAACGCGCATACCACCAATCAATACCACCATCTCAGGAGCAGTTAAGCCCATCAACTGAGTGCGATCCAGCAGCATCTCTTCAGGTGATACCGCGTAGTCGCCTTGAACCCAATTACGATAGCCGTCGTGTAAGGGCTCCAAATCTGCAAAAGATTCCGCATCGGTCATTGATGCGTCAGCATCACCGCGACCTGGGTTAAACGGTACTGTAATGTCTACGCCGGCATCATTAGCTGCCTGTTCAAGAGCGGCGTTACCACTCAACACAATAAGGTCTGCCAAGCTAACGTCTTTATCAAAGCCAGACTGGATGCTGGTTAACGTCTCGAGCACACGTTGCAATTGCTCAGGCTCATTGCCTGCCCAGTCTTTTTGCGGGGCAAGGCGAATACGCGCACCATTGGCACCGCCGCGATAGTCTGAGGCACGGAAGGTTCGGGCGCTATCCCAAGCAGTGATAATCAACTCTCGGCGGCTCAAGTCACTGTCTAATATTTGCGATTTTAAAGCTGCAATATCATCAGCGGTTAAGTCAGTATTGCCTTTAGGAACGATATCCTGCCATATGAAGTCCTCGCTTGGCACGTCTGCGCCTAAGTAGCGAGCTTTTGGACCTAAATCACGATGCGTTAGTTTGAACCACGCTTTGGCAAAGACCTCATCGAAGTACTCTGGATCTTGATGGAATTTCTCTGAAATTTCACGATAGATAGGGTCTTTTTTTAGCGCCATATCGGCATCGGTCATGATTGGGTTGCGGCGTACGCTTGAGTCATGCGCATCTAATGGGCGATCTTCTTCACGAATATCGGTAGGCTCCCATTGCCAAGCGCCTGCTGGGCTTTTGGTTAGCTCCCAGTTATGACCTAAGAGTAACTCAAAATAATTGTAATCCCATTGGGTAGGATTGGTCGTCCATGCACCTTCGATACCGCTCGATACCGTATCGCCTGCATTGCCACTACCTTTAGGATTGCGCCAGCCTAAGCCTTGTTCGGCGACATCAGCTGCTTCTGGCTCATCTTCTAATATCGTCGCATCACCATTACCATGACATTTACCAATGGTATGACCACCAGCGGTCAACGCCACGGTTTCTTCATCGTTCATCGACATACGAGCAAAGGTCGTACGCATATCTTGCGCTGTTTTGAGCGGGTCAGGGTTGCCATCGACCCCTTCAGGGTTGACATAAATCAAGCCCATTTGTACCGCTGCTAATGGGTTTTCGAGTGACGCACGATCTTCATCGCTATCGTAACGGTTTTCTGTAGCGGCGAGCCATTCACGCTCAGAGCCCCAGTAGATATCTTTTTCTGGATGCCAGATGTCAGCACGACCACCAGCGAAACCTAGGGTTTTAAAGCCCATTGACTCATAGGCCATGTTTCCTGCCAAAATCATTAAGTCAGCCCAAGACAGTTTACTGCCGTATTTTTTCTTGATAGGCCATAGTAAGCGACGCGCTTTGTCTAAGTTGACGTTGTCAGGCCAGCTGTTCAATGGCGCAAAGCGTTGATTACCAGTGTTGGAGCCGCCGCGGCCATCAGCACTACGATACGTACCAGCCGAATGCCATGCCATACGAATCATCAAACCACCATAATGCCCCCAATCTGCTGGCCACCATTCTTGTGATTCAGTCATTAAGTTTTTCAAATCTTGTTTGACGGCTTCTAGGTCGAGCTGCTTAAAGGCCTCAGCATAGTCAAAGTCCGCACCCATGGGATTAGTCTTTTGATCTTGCTGATGTAAGATGTCCAAGTTCAAGCTGTTCGGCCACCAATCAATTGCTGTAGAAGCAGCAGTAGTGTGTGCTTGATGCATGACAGGACAGCCGCCCATACTAGGGCGCTGCGGCGCATGCGTATGGTCTACGTTTTCACTATGAATCGTCGGACCTTTATCATCACCTTGGTCATAAGTTGTGTTAGTGGCGGCACCATTATTGTTATTGCTTTCATGATCGATAGGGCAACGTGCAGCGTCTGGGGTCGCATTTTTGTCAGCTGAGCTGGGGGTCGAGTTGGACATTGAATAACTCCTGGGCGGTAGTGAGAGAAAGGAAAAATAGCTAGCTATGGTAATTTTTAGAAGTGACGTTTATTAGTAGTGAAGCTTGCTGATATATGTATGCCTATACGTGAAGCATAACTAAGTACCATGTATTTATAAAACTGATATATAAGAATCATAAGTTTTAAATAACCAATCATAAGCGGTTTTAATTTTTTGTCCTACTCAATATGCTGTAAACGCCATTCCCCCTTATCAATAACGCCACTCGCGTTGATTTCATTCTTTTTATATACAAATAGGTTAATAGTTAACGACTTACTTATTTACTTATTTTTAACATCATAAGAAGCATAAGAAAAAATCAGGATAAATTTACCCTTCATTGCAGACTATCACATTCCATGTGGCGACTGTGAAATAGCATTTTTGACGAAGTGCTGTCTATGATAAGTTAATGCAAAAATATCTAGTCAAGGTAAGCGTTCTCAAGTACCATAATTGAATTTTGTGGTAATGCTCGTTTTGTGCAACGCTGAGCAATTTTTATCAATCCTTGTTAGCGACAGCTGATAGCGGGTTTTTGCTATAAATGATTGATAAAAATTGTGCGTAGTTGTGTTTTTTGTCTCAAGTTTCGGTGAGCTATTATGTCTGCTGTCCAATCTATTCCCCCTAATCCTCCAGTCGCCAAAAAATCACTAAGTGAAACCTTAAAAGCTTATCTTGATCGTCGAGCGATTATCATGCTGTTTTTGGGCTTTGTCGCTGGCATACCTATCTTACTTATTTTCTCTAGTCTGTCATTGTGGCTGCGTGAAGCAGGTATTGACCGTACTGTCGTTACTATGTTTAGTTGGGCAGCATTAGGCTATGCTTTTAAGTTTATTTGGGCGCCATTGATTGATGCTTTGCCTGTGCCTTTTTTGACCAAATGGTTGGGTCGCCGTCGAAGCTGGATTTTAGTGTCGCAGATTTTGATTATCATAGCGATTTGCATGATGGCAAACGTCAACCCTGCTGTTGAGGGTAGCTTAGTATTGATGGCAGTAGGTGCGGTGTTGTTAGGGTTCTCATCAGCGACACAAGATATCGTCATTGATGCTTATCGGATTGAGCTGGCTCCGCCAAATCTGCAAGCGGTACTGTCTGCCATGTACGTGACAGGCTATCGTATCGGCATGATAGTCGCAGGAGCAGGGGCGTTATATTTAGCAGATTATTTTGGTTCGACCGAGGCACTGTACAGTTATGAGGCGTGGCGTAATACTTACTGGATTATGGCAGGTGTCATGGGTGTTGGTATTATTACGACCTTGATAATACATGAGCCCATAAGCCAGAAAGTAGTCGTCGAACGTAAAACGTCTGATTATATGCGTTTGGTACTTGTCTTTGCTATATCCATAGTAGGGTTTGTGTTTGTTTTTGCCAACGCAGGGTTAATATTACCTGAGACTGAAGATGTATTTTCAAAATTTTTAGTACAAGTCATACGCATGCTTATGAGTCTAGCAGCAGCCTTATTCATCGGCTACTGCTTGGTCAAAGCCAAGCTAGTAAAGCAGGAGTTTGCTTATACCACTTGGATTGAGCCTATAGTGGATTTCTTTCGTCGCTATGGCATGAAAGCCTTATTATTGTTAGCATTGATTGGACTTTATCGCATCTCTGATATCGTCGCAGGGGTTATCTCAAACGTATTCTATCAAGACATGCAATTTACCAAAGTGGACATCGCCAATGCAGTCAAGCTCGTTGGTGTGGTCATGGCTATTGCTGGTGGTTTTTTGGGCGGTATATTGGCACAAAAAATGCGTATCATGCGGGCGATGATGGTTGGCGCCATCCTTGCTTGCGTGACCAATTTACTTTTTATACTGCTGACTTATCATCCCGGTAGCTTGCCTTATATGTATCTAGCAGTGATTTTAGATAACCTCGCTGCTGGTCTTGCTAGTGCGGTATTTATTGCTTTTTTGTCAGCGCTTACTTCTATTCGTTTTACAGCAGTACAGTATTCGATATTTTCATCGCTCATGGTGCTACTCCCAAAAGTAATAGGCGGATACTCTGGCGCTATCGTTGATAGTACCAGTTACCCCTTCTTTTTTATGTTTACCTTTGCGATTGGTATTCCGATTTTGGCACTGATTTACTTTGTCGATAAGCATATTGTTATTGGTGATAACGATGATATTTATGGCGATGGCGATGGTGGCGATAGCAATAGTGGTGGTAAGTCCTCATTAAGCAAGGTAAACCCTAGTTTGACAGATACCAAGGAACCACCGCGTGCCTCAGAGTAACTAAGGTAGTAAATTATCATCAGTTTAACGGTATTATTCATTAACTAGTAATTTTAAGAGTGTTCTATGACAGCGTCGACCATTCGTCAAATAAAGCATAATATTCAGCAACTGACGAATGGCGATGCAAATAATCCGTTGCCGTCATTTTGGCTAACGGATTGGTTGTTGCATGTCATTAACAAGCCTGCCATATTTTTAATCACTGATGAAGATTATCAATTGTCTGACAGTGAGCTTGAGCAATTCAATGCGGGCGTAGCTAAAATGAAGCAGGGCACACCGTTGGCTTATCTGACGGGTCGTCAGGAATTTTGGTCGCTTAATTTTACCGTTAATGAGCATACTTTAATTCCTCGACCTGATACTGAGGTTTTGGTTGAGCAAGTTTTAAATTGGATACAGTCTCAGCCAAAAAGCGTCGGTAATAATAAACCAAAGCGGCTACTAGACTTAGGTACTGGCTCAGGCTGTATCGCCATTAGTTTGGCGCATGAGTTAAAGTCTGCTCATTGGCAAACGGTCGCGGTTGATTTATCGCAAGAAGCATTGAAAATTGCTAAGCACAATGCAGCTATTAATGATGTCAGCAATATTGAGTTTTTACAAAGCAGCTGGTATGACGAGCTGCCCACTCAAGACGAGCAATTATTCGATGTGATTGTCTCTAATCCGCCTTATATCGATGAAGAAGACGAGCATTTAGCAAGGTTGATTGCCGAGCCGATTAGTGCGTTAAGTGCTTCCAATCATGGTCTTGCCGATATAGAATATATCGTTCAGCAAGCACCACAATATTTACTCAAAGGTGGGCTACTGGCGATTGAACATGGCTTTGATCAAGGTGCAGCAGTTCGTCAGCTATTTATGGATAATGGTTTTGAGTCGGTAAGTACTGTGCAAGACTTTGGTGGCAATGATCGCGTGACACTAGCTCAGTTGTAATAATTGTCTTTTAAGCATAAGTCTTAATAATAAATGTTGATGACAAATTGTGGTGGAAGGTATGGCGCACTCAAAAGAAACAGGGCAGCTAGTAGATGAAGAGCTGCTGCGTTATGCGCGGCAGATACTACTCGATGGCTGGGATATCGATGCTCAATTACGCTTAAAAGCATCGCGCGTCGTTATGATTGGTGCAGGCGGGCTGGGTTGTCCGGCTTCTGAGACGCTAGTACGTGCAGGACTTGGGCACCTTCATCTGATAGATGATGATGAGATTGAAGCCAGTAATCTACAGCGTCAGACGTTGTTTTTACCGGACGATATTGGCAAGCCTAAGGCGTTAACAGCTGCTCAGATGTTAACATGCATCAATCCTTTAATTAGGGCGCGTGGTACGGTTGCACGATTGAGCGAAGACAATGCTTATGAGCTGCTCGATATGGCAGTCGGTAAGCCTGATCTGCTGTTAGATTGTACTGATAATTTTGCCACCCGTGATATTATCAATCGTGTCAGCGTCCGCTATCAAATTCCGTTATTATCTGCCTCGGCGATTGCCATGCAAGGGCAACTGGCATTGTATGAGCCACATTTACATACTGGTTGCTATCATTGCGTGTTTGGTTCAGTGATAGTTGATGCCGAGGCTGGCGATGCAGTAGCTGATGAGCGTACTTGTGCCAATTCAGGGGTACTAGCCAGTACCACGGCCATCATGGGAAATTTGCAAGCCAATGCTGCCTTGCAATATCTGGGATTAACCAAAAATCCACTGACAAACAAGCTGCTGATATGGGATGGTAGTCAAATGCAGCAACGGCTGATGGGCTATCGTCAAGATTCACAATGTCCCGTATGCGCCAGTCATTAGCAATGGCTCAATATTGAGCTTTTGCAATCATCTGTTCCCAAATATTTCTTTTATTACCATAGTTGTTTCTTATGAAAATTCATCGTCCGCATTTATTAAAACATACGTTTAATGTCGTTAATCGTGTTCGCCAGACAGCGAGTGTCGCTGGTCTGTCTGCACTCAGAGTGGCTAAAGGCGAGAAGCCAGATGCCATGCTGCTAAAAGAAACCTTTGAGCAGTTGGGCACGACCTATATTAAAATCGGCCAATTTATCGCTAGTACGCCGTCATTGTTTCCACGTGACTATGTCAAAGCATTTCAGAGCTGTTTGGATCAAACCACGCCTTTATCCTACGCCTATATCGAAAACGTATTGAATGAAGAGCTAGCTGTTGATGGCATGACGCTGGATGATAAGTTTGCTCATATCGACCCAGAACCATTAGCCTCAGCGTCCATCGCTCAAGTTCATGCCGCTCGTTTGCATAATGGCGATGAGGTAGTATTAAAGGTGCAAAAGCCGGGCGTTGAGACCATCATGCAGACAGATTTGGGTGTATTGCATGGCGTCACTAAGTTAGTTGAGCTACTCATGCCATCGATGAAGTTTGCCAGCATTGCACCCATTATTGATGAAATTCGTTTGCGTATGCTGGCAGAGACGGACTTTATCGCTGAGGCGCAAAACATCCGTGATTTTCAGCAGTTCTTAGCAGTATCAGGAAATACTCGCGTGGTAGCGCCAACCGTATATGAAGAGCTGACTACTAAACGTGTGCTAACCATGAGCCGCTTATACGGCGTCTCCATGGTCGATGAGTCGGTAATGCGTCAATATTGTGCTGATCCGGCACAAGTAATGGCAGATACCTTGAATACGTGGTTTGCCAGTCTGATGTTATGCAATAGCTTTCACGCTGATTTGCATGCGGGTAATTTGATGCTGCTAACCGATGGTCGTATTGGCTTTTTGGATTTTGGTATCGTTGGGAAATTAAAAGCGGAGAGTTGGCGCGCCTGTATGGGTATGATGCAAGCGATGCAGGACAACGACTACCAAGCGATGGCACGCCATATGATTGATATGGAGATGACCCATGGCGGCAATCAGGTCGATGTGGTGGCACTGGGTAATGACTTGCAGCGTATGATGAAGACCATTATGGCAGAAGACAAAGCCTTTACCAGCGGTGTGCCTTTCAATAGTAAAGAGCAGGCCGATGAATTGAATCAAATGATGCTAGAGATTGTAGATGTCGGTAAGCGTCACGGTATTCATTTCCCGCGTGATTTTGCCTTATTAACCAAGCAGATGCTCTATTTTGACCGTTTTATGCGCACGCTGGCGCCTGATATGGATATGTTTAGTGATCAGCGGGTACAAATGCTAGGACAGACAGAGGGTCAGTCGAACACCTCAACCACACTGCAAGTGTCTTAAGTTTCAATCGTGTTATTGATTATTGATCAGACACTGCTTTTGAATCATTCACACTGTTTAATACAATGGATTGTGTGCTAACCGCCACAAGCTGGCTCTGTCATGATGACTGCTTTCAAAAGCCGTGCGCTATCAACTATTACCAATGAAACCGCCATCGCGTGCATTGGTCTTTACTGCTTGGCAGTGGTGATGGGTTATGGACGCTTTTTGTTCACTGCGACCCTGCCCAATATCATGGTGCAACTGTCACTCTCGACGAGCATCGCTGGCTGGCTGGCGTCGATCAATTATATTGGCTATTTCATCGGTGCACTCATCGCCATGTTTGTGCCTCAACGCTTGACATGGCTGATGTTGATACTCTGGACGATGGTCAGCATTGTCACGACGATGCTGCTCATGGTGCCAGAGATGTCTCTAAATACATGGTATGTCATTCGTCTGCTCTCTGGTATCGCAAGCGGGGTTGCGATGATTTTGAGTTCATCATTGGTCATCCAACGCTTTAGTCACGCGCGCCGCTCTGTACTCTCAGCCTTACATTATGCTGGTATTGGGGTGGGGATTAGTGCCTCCGCTATCCTTACTTTATGGCTTTTGACGCTAGGCTATCATTTCGATGTCATTTGGCTAAGCGCTGGTATCAGCAGTTTACCGTTGTTATGGCTATTATTTGCTATAAGACCAAGCCCTTCGCACCCAACCGAATTACCGCGTGATTATCAACGCTCATCAATATTGCAGACTTATGTTAATTTTAAACGGTCGTTGTATGAAGCTGTGGCCGGTCATACCAAGTCGATTGTGTTATTGTCCGCCAGCTATTTGCTAGCAGGCTTTGGTTATATTACGTCTGCGACATTTTTGCCTGTCATGGCAGCGCAGCGCTTAACGACACAAACCTATGCTGGACTACTGATTTGGCTAGTCGTTGGTATTTTTGCGATGTTGTCAAACCCCCTCTGGGGTGCGCTTGCCAAGCGCATTGGTGAAACCAAAACCTTGATGGGCTTAACGTTGTTGCAAGTGCTAGGAATGTGTCTGCCCATATGGGTTGAAGGCAGTGTCGGTCTATATGGCAATGCTATTATTCTAGGCTTAACCTTCGTCGGTATGGTATCGATGACACTCACGTTGATGAAAAACATCAACCCTGCCTACTCAAACTTATTGATGGGTCTGGCGACATTGGCCTATGCGCTAGGGCAGTTTATTGGCCCATTAGTCACAGTGGCGCTGGCGGGGCAGGACGATAACTTTAACGCGGGCTTGCTAGTAGCGGCTATAGGCTTGGTCATTGGGCTGATTTTAATTTACTTTTTTCGCCGCCAATCGCGAATGATCCGTTAAATAACGCTGCGACTAAATACTTCTCGTAACTCAAAACTGGTATGCACTTGAGCGACGCCTTCGATACGATTGAGCCTGTGTAATAAAAACTCTTCGTAATGCGCCATATCGCGTACCCGCACTTTGATCAAATAGTCTTCTGTACGTCCAGTGACGATGCTACAACTGATGACTTCATCAAAACTCTGAACTTTGCATTCGAATTCTTTGAAGCGTTCAGCCGTATGACGATCCATACTGACCGCGATGAATACCGCGAGCGGGTAACCCAGCTTTTGCGCGTCGATTTGGGTATGATAGCCGGTGATGACGCCAGTGTCTTCTAAGCGCTTGATACGGCGTGCACAAGGGGTTGCGGATAAATTGACCCGTTCTGCAAGCTCGGTAATGCTCATCCGCGCTTCAGTCTGCAATAAGCATAATAAGCGCCTATCGGTCTCATCAATATCAGTCAACATAGCGCTTTCAGGGCGACTGTTAGGCATGGCATAATTACTCATTAGTGAAATAATCTAATTATATCTATAAAAACGTATTATTTCACTAAATTGACTCCAATTATAATGTAATAAAGCTGATTTCTATTTCATAAACTTTGCTATTATTAGGCTATAAGTTTTAGTTATCTCGTATGAAAAATACGGATCTAATCAGTAGCCTTACCCGCTAAAATATAAATCTCCATATTATCTAAGGATTGATTATGTCTGACCAAGCCACACGCACTGCAGCCACGCCGAGTGCTAAGATGACACCAAAAAGCACCGCTTTTGATTATAAAAAGTATCGTCCATTTGCGTTTGCGCCGTCACTGCCAGATCGCACATGGCCAAGCAAAACGATTGAAAAGTCACCAATATGGGCAAGTGTGGATCTGCGTGATGGTAATCAGGCTCTGATCGATCCAATGACCATTGAACAAAAAATGCGCTTTTTTGAGACCTTGGTTGATGTGGGTTTTAAAGAAATCGAGATTGGTTTCCCATCCGCGGCGCAAGTAGAGTTTGACTTTGCCCGTAAACTAATCGAAGAAAATCATGTGCCTGACGATGTGACGTTACAGGTTTTGGTACAAGCACGTGAGCACTTAATTGCGCGTACGTTTGAGTCGTTAAAAGGCGCAAAACGGGCGGTGGTTCATGTCTATAATTCAACCAGCCGCGTCCAACGTGAAAAAGTCTATGGCAAGGACAAAGCTGAGATTAAAGAGATTGCTATCACAGGTGCCAAGCTAGTGCAGGAATACGCGGCAAAGTACCCTGAGACAGAGTGGGTGTTTCAATATTCGCCAGAAAGCTTTAGCCAGACAGAGACTGAATATGCTGTAGAAGTTTGCGATGCCGTGTGTGAGGTTTGGCAACCGCAGCATGGTCAGGAGGTGATTTTTAACTTGCCAGCGACTGTCGAAGCATCCATGCCCAATGTCTTTGCCGATCAAGTTGAGTATTTCTGTCGTCATCTTGCGATGCGTGAGCATGTGATTGTCAGTCTGCATACGCACAATGATCGTGGCTGTGCCGTTGCGGCTGCCGAGCTAGGGGTACTTGCAGGTGCAGATCGCATCGAAGGGACGTTGCTTGGTAATGGTGAGCGTACCGGTAACATGGATATCATGGTAATGGCGATGAACTTGTTTAGCCAAGGTATCGATCCTGAGCTTGATTTTAGCAATATGAGCGAAATCGTCCAAGTGGTTAGCGAATGCAATAACTTGCCGCTTCATCCACGTCATCCTTATGTTGGTGAACTGGTCTTTACCGCCTTTAGTGGCTCGCATCAAGATGCCATCAAAAAATCTCTCGATTATAACGAGCAGCACAAAGACCAAACGGATAATGTTTGGGATGTGGCTTATCTACCCATCGATCCGGCGCACATTGGCCGCAGCTATCAAGATGTAGTACGTATTAACAGCCAGTCTGGTAAAGGCGGGGTTGCTTATATCTTGCAACGCAACTATGGCTTTAACTTGCCACGTTGGATGCAAATCGACTTTAGTCGCGTGGTGCAGCAGCAGGCTGAGACAGTGGCGCGCGAACTACAAAATGATGAAATCTTACAAACCTTTGAAGACACCTATTTACGTCAAGGTAGCTTTGAGCTACTCGATTACAGCGTGAACAATAAAGGCGGACAGGTTTATTTTAACGGTCAAGTACAGATGAATGACGATATCATTACTATTGATGGTACGGGTAATGGCCCATTATCCTCATTTATCAATGGCCTAGCGCAGCACACTGGCAAGTCGCTACACATCATCAATTATGCTGAGCACGCCATCAATCCGCAGCACAACAATATTAATGGTGATGGTAACGGTATCGATGATGATACCAATAGCGACAATAAGACCGATGCCAATGCTGCCGCTTATATTCAATTGAATGTCGATGGGGACGTGTATTCTGGTATTGGTACCTGTAGCAGTACGGTATCAGCCATGCTAAAAGGCGCGTTATCTGCCTTTGCACAAGCAATCAGCACTACGACCGCTTAATATCTTAACAGTAGTACATAGTGCGCTCGTAGCGTTAATACTGCACACTCATAACGTCATGATTCTTTGCGATTCGTCAATGAGAGCCATGGCGTTATTGTTTGAGTGGTTGAAACTCACGGAGATAGCAATCACTTAACTTATGATAAGATAAGTAAGGTGTCATTAGATAAGATCTTGGACGAATGGTAAAAGCCAATAGCATAATGTTACTTGTGTTTTTGGTGTCTAAGACTTACGCTAATGTTCGTATTACTCTATTATTATAAATAAAAAGGTTAATTATGGAACCGATATCATTTGCTTCATTTACATTGGCCTCTATTCTGGCCTCCTTGCCAGCGAATGGCGAAGTAGTTAGTAAGCCGACGATTACGACGCATATTAGTCCTGCCATTGCTGGACAATGGGAAATAGATTTAGACAGTAGTATTACCATGACAAAAGAGGCAGAAGCTCGGCAAGCGGCTTTGGCTAATACCCAAAATGGCAAAAGCGACGAGCCAAAAATAACCGCTGGTACAGATGGTGGCATCCTTACCCAAAGCGAAGAGCGTGTCCTAAATATTCAGCCGAACAGCGCTAGCAACTTGATAGATGCTGCTGCGCGCGCCAATCAATGTCGCGAGTTATATAACTTTGGTGCTGACAATGAGATGTGGGCGGTCAGCGGTAAAGAATGGACGTACGGTCGCTATTTGGTCACTCATCGCGAAGAGGGCTTGCCTGTCATTGCCATTAGAACGGTGTATGACAATAATGAAGTAGACTGCTCAGGTAATAAGGTTGACCAGACAGATGAGGCGCTGATAGCGTTTTTGAACCATGATGGCAACCAAATGCAGTGGTGCGCCGACCCTGATGGCAAAGAATGCTTTATGAACTTCAATAGAGTATTGCCATAATTTTTGATTAAGTCATATTGATATACTGAGCTCTAAAGAAGGTTTTTATTTTACATGAGCCCATTAAAGAACCCGCCATCTTAGTAGATAGCGGGTTCTTTAATGGGGATATCAATGCTAATAGCGGTTCGCTTTATTTTTGCAGAAAACGAAAGTTGTGAATTAAGAGGCTGCTTTGGCTTTCTGCGCGGTCAATAATTCTCTTTCTAGATAGTGGATGTTTTGTGCTTCTTGCACAAACTTATCATCCGCTAAAATCACATCACGGTGCATCGGTATATTGGTTTTGATACCTTCAATCACCAATTCATCAAGTGCGTGTAGCGTCTTGGAAATCGCTTGCTGGCGAGTTTGCCCATGACAGATCAGTTTGCCTATCAACGAGTCATAATAGGTTGGTATCTCGTAGCCGGGATAGAGATGAGAGTCAAAACGAACACCAGCACCACTTGGCGCAAACAACTGATTGACGGTACCCGGACAAGGCATAAAGGTCGCTGGATCTTCAGCATTTATACGGCACTCAATCGCGTGACCTTGAATTTCGATCTCGCTTTGACGGTAAGACAAACCATAACCTGCCGCAATCTTTAGCTGCTCAACGACGACATCAATACCCGTAATCATCTCGGTAACTGGATGCTCTACCTGTACCCGAGTGTTCATCTCAATAAAGAAAAACTCGTTATTTTCAAACAAAAACTCAAACGTACCAGCACCGCGATACTTAACAAGCTCGCAAGCTTTGACACACGCTCTTAAGATAGGTTCACGCACATCATCAGGAATATCAGGGGCAGGGGCTTCTTCTAATACTTTTTGGTGACGACGTTGTAATGAACAATCACGGTCATATAGATGGATTGCATTACCATTACCATCGCCCAGTACTTGTACTTCGACGTGGCGCGGATTTTGTAGGTAGCGTTCCATATAGACGGTATCATCACCAAACCATAGTTCAGCTTCTTGCTTTGCCGCCTGTACTTGACCGATAATATCTTCAAAGCGTTCAACCACTCGCATACCACGACCACCACCACCAGAGGCCGCCTTGATCAACAGTGGAAAACCGATATTACGTGCTTGCTCTTCAGCATTATGTAACGTCACTGCTCCAACAGAGCCAGGTACGGTAGGGACGCCTGCTTTTTTCATGGCATTAATAGCAGAGACTTTGTTACCCATCAGGCGAATATGATCCGCATTAGGACCGACGAAGGTTAAGCCTGCCTCTTCAACACGCTCTGCAAATTCAGCGTTCTCAGACAAAAAACCATAGCCGGGATGGATAGCATCAGCACCAGAGATTTCTGCTGCTGTCAAAATAGTATTAATATCAAGATAGCTTTGATTGGCATTGGGTTTGCCGATACAGATGGCTTCATCAACGAAACGCAGGTGCATTAAGTTAGCATCAGCTGTTGAATAAACGCCTACAGTTTCGATTCCTAGCGCTTTACAGGCACGAACAATACGTAGAGCGATTTCACCTCTATTGGCGATGAGCAGTTTTTTTATCATGGGGTCATCCTTGTCGAAGCGGCAGTTAATGATGCAGTCGCTATATCAGTCATCGATGGGCATCATCAAATGCAATGATGGGGTGCGATGACTAATAGCGCAATGTCAATCATAACGATGTAAAGTATGGCGAATATTATTACGCTTTATAGCGAATGATAGGCTGACCAAACTGTACGACTTCAGAGTTATCTACCAAGATTTCGTCAACGACACCACTTTGAGTCGCTTCAAGGGGATTCATGATTTTCATGGCTTCGATAATACCAAGCGTATCGCCCGCTTGCACTTTTTGTCCGACCTTCACAAACGGCGGATCATTCGGGCTAGGGGCTGAATAATAAACACCGACCATTGGCGACGTCTCAACGCTACCAGCTTTTACCGCCGGTTTAGCGTCAGCTGCGATAGGTGCTACTCCAGCAGCAGGCGCAGCCATCATGGTTGGCGCTGGCGTATCGTAGTGCCGCGTTAGGCTAATATGCTCATCATCTGAACTGATTTCTAAATTGACCAGTTCACTTTCTTCCATGAGGGCGATTAGGGTACGTATTTTTTCAATATCCATAATTTTTATAATGCCTTGTACTAAATTCGAGAAATAGTGTAACGAAATATTGTCTAAGTAATTGCTAATGATACCTAGATTCGCGGCAATGAGCAATCAATGTACAGTTGTTAACTGAGAAATTTTACATATTTTGACGTAAGCTTTTCTTGTGGGTAAGAAATGCTAATGATTTATCATAGTCTATGTGACGAGGTAGCGCCAGTACTGGTTACTAGACGCTACTTACTAAAGACTAAAATTAGATAAAAATGATATAGTCAATCCTATATAAGTTGGATATGGTGTCAGCCTTGCTTAGTTTACTAATTGTAGTACTTTCTCTCGGCTTCCTTGTATCTAAATTATATTGAACCGACTATAGCAACTTTAAGCCCAAAGTATCCTGAGGCGCTTTTGTTGATAGCGTAGACGCAGGGTGAGCAGAATCGAAGATAAGAAAAGACCAGTGATTAAGGCCATCCAAAACCCTTGCGCGCCCACATCGGTGAAACGCACCAAATAGATGCCAAGGGGCAAGGCAACCAACCAATAGCAAAATAGCGTGACCCACATTGGTATTGTGGTGTCTTGCATGCCGCGCAGTATGCCCGCGACATTGACCTGCCAACCATCAAATAGTTGATAAGCAAGCGCAAAGATGAGGAGGTGCATGGCTTGTGCTCTGACTTCTACATTGTCTGTGAACGCCGCTGCCAGTTGTGGGCGAAACAGCCAAATACCCAGCATACACACGAAGGCAATCAGGACAGTCCAGATAAGACCAGTCGCTTGCACATGGCGCAGCGTGAGTAGGTTCTTTTCACCAAAGCGATTCGATATCATAATAGTCAGCGCCATGGCAACGGATATCGGTATCATAAACAGCTGCGAGGTTACCGCTAATGCGACTTGATGCGACGCGGTGGCCAGCTCACCCAATGGACTAATAACAAGAGCGCCCAAGCTAAACAGACTGGCTTCAAAAAATATAGAGATACCAATTGGAATGCCAAGCTTCAGCAGTTTTTTTATCTGCGTGCGATTGGGTCTCGCAAAACCATAAAAGAAGCGCGTGCTGGCAAATTGCTGGCGCTTAGTAAAGCTGGTATAAGTGGCCAATAATAAGACGTTTATCCATAATACCAGTGCCGTTGCGACCCCGCAGCCTGCACCGCCCATTTCTGGCATACCAAACAGACCATGGATAAAGATATAGTTGAGCGGGATATCAGCGAGTAGGCCAATGATACTAATGATGGTCACGGGCTCTGGTCGACCAAGCGCTTCGCAATAACTGCGTAGCACGGCGTAGACCGCCAGTGCAGGGAAACCAAACGACACTCCATGTAAATACTGCGACGCTATCGGTTGGATATTCTCAGGGACACCCATGATACCAAGGACATTTGGCGCAAGATTGACAATAATAAAACCAAGAATACCGATGACGCCTGCTGTCCATAAGGACTGCTGAGTGATATGCGGTACTTGGCTATGTTTATTTTGTCCGATTGCTTCGCCAATGAGAGGGGTAGTGGCGATTAAAATACCTGTCGCTAATAAAAACAATGGTAGCCAGATACCAGAGCCAACAGCGACCGCTGCCAAATCAAGGGCAGAAACCTGACCTGCCATAATGGCATCGACGACACCCAGTGCCGCTTGGCAAAATTGAGTAATCAAGATGGGTAAGGCGAGCACGCCTAAGCGTAAACTGTAGCTTTTAAAATCGGTAAAGGATATTGGCAACGCCATAATTAGCAACTTTTTATATTTCACGGTGGTTAATGTTGATAGACAAATACTGCCATCAACTACTCGATAGCGAGACAGTAACCGGAGTGTTGTAGCGACGATTAATAAGACGAGAAAGTCTATATAAACTAGGGTCTGTTGAACATTCAAATATTAGGACTGCTGATCGCTAAAATCGTCCCAAACCTTTTATCAAATCAGGCGTAAACCGACGATAATGTCGAGACCTTAGCTAGGTTTACAACAACGTTTGGGGTGATTTTAGTATCAGCCTTTCAGGGCAGGGCTACTTTTTGCCAATACATGGCGAAATTATCTAACCTAGAATGACTAGGCGTCAAAAATTTCACTGCGTATTGTCTAAAAAATAGCCACTGCCAGTGCCACACTTGAATGTTCAACAGACCCTAAGTATTAGAATAAAAATATGATACTAAAAGTGAAGACACTTAAATAAAAATAACCCGTCAATCCAAGTGATAGATTGACAGGTCATAAGTAGATAGGATGGTAAAGAAGCCAGACAAGTATGTCAACGTTTTAGGAAGGTTTTATGATACTGAGCGACATCTATAACATTGTGCCTATATTCATATAACATTGTGCCTATATCAAGACTGTTACAGGGCTTAGGCCTACAGGGATTCTGGCAAATCTTGTACCACTGCTTGATAGCCTATCAACTTATTATTAGCATCAAACGCTTGCACCACTATGGCGTAGTTGGTTGAGCTATTAGGAATCACAGGTGTAAACTGGGTCTCACGATTGCTCAATACTAAGTTTTGCACGTAACCATTAGCGCCAGACTCGGCTTTATTAACATCAATTTGACTGACCAATAGGTGCTGAGTATTGATGGGGTTTTGCCAAGTGACGATTTTTTGGCTACCATTGCCCGTTACATCGAGGTTCATTTTACCAAGGTCATAATCGAGCGGATAAGTGGTAAAATTGGCGCGATCGCTTAACGTATAAGTCACTTTGCAATTGTCCTCACCGCTGGACAGTTTTTGCCCGCCTAAGCCATCTAGGTATTCAAAACTGCCTTTCCACGGTGAGCCCGCTTGTTTTTCCTCAAAGCTACCTGCAAAAGTGGTGAGCAAGTTTGGTGTCTCTAAGCCTAAGTCACTGACATATTTAACGTCCAAAAACTCCAAGGTATCGAGGCTACCAGTCACTTTGCCAGCGATATAGTTGTCGACTTTTAGCCCTGAGTTGATGCCCAAAGCGTTGTTTTCTTGGCAAGCTTGCTGCTGATAACTAAAGCTGCCATCGACGCTACCCGCACCTTGCTCACTGATATCGAAGTAGACCGCACCAATATCGATGTCATTACTATCACCGTCGTTTAGCTCGATGAAGTGTCCGACATATAAGCCGCCTCGTCCGCCTTCTGGAGTGAGCTTGTCTAAGAAGTTGTCAAATGATTCCTCTGGTAAAAACACAGATTCTAAAATCTCTGCCATACTTTTTTCTTCATCAGTCAGCTTATCTTCGGCTTCTTTATATTTTTCTTTGACTTTGTCTTCTATACTATCGTATTCGTTTTTAACCTGATCTTCTACGCGGTCGTACTCTTCTTTGACCTTATCGCCATCACTGCCGCAAGCGCTCAGTGTTAGGCCAAACATACTAACGGTTAATAAAGACAATACTAGTTTGGGTGCGCTCATAAACGAGTCCTGATAATTGAAATATGATAGTTATAAAAAGATGAGATATTACTATTGAGTATGGAGATGTTGTTATCTGCTAATAAATATAGCAAAATTTAAACGACGAGCGCAGGGATAAGTGTTAATTGATGTCAGAGAAAGTATACCCAATAGTTACCGCGCAAGATGATCATTATCTGACAATAAATCATCTTACAATAAATCCATATGATCCGACATCTCTATAATAGCGTGCCAGTGCTTGGGCTCTAGAGGAATGACGGTTAGCTGCTGACAGCCCTTTCTAAGCAATAATGAATCCTCAAGTGCAGGCAAAAACTTGAGTTCTAATAAGGGCAATACTTCTATAAACGCTTGCTCAAAGGTGACATCTACCATATACCATCTTGGCTCATCTTCGGTGGCGATAGGGTCGTAGTGACGATGTTCCGGATGAAACTGGGTGGGGTCCGGATAGCCGGCTTTACTGACGGTCATGATACCAGCAACGCCAGAAGGCTTGGCGCTAGAGTGATAAAAGAACACCTTGTCACCGACTTGCATATCATCGCGCATAAAGTTACGGGCTCGATAGTTGCGCACGCCATCCCAACCTTCTGTGCCTAAGCGTTGCAAATCGTGAATACTAAAAAACTTTGGGTTTGATTTCATAAGCCAACAGACCCTAGTAACCAATTTTTATCAGTAACGATTATATTGCCTGTCAGATGCCAGTATTAACATGGATTTTGTGAGTGGTTTTGTGAGTTATTTTGTTGTCATGATGCTTTTCATTAAGGCTTCTAACCGTTATCCTAGCGATACTTTTTATAGCTATAGTCAATCCTACATAAGTCAGATACGGTGTCAGGCTCACTTAGCCTACTATTTGTATTATTTTCACGCGCCTTCCTTGTATCTAAACTATAGTGAACCGACTGTATAATAATAGCTCAATAATCAATAAGTCTATCTATGCCCAAAACTGAATCTGAAAGCCATTTAAAAGAGAGTGATGACGTTAATATTATCAATAGCGATGATCATATGACGGATATAAGTGCGATGGATATTCCATTAGCCCTCTACATTCATATTCCATGGTGTGTAAAGAAGTGTCCGTATTGCGATTTTAATTCGCATGAGCTACCAGTAGACAGTCAGCTATCGATGTATGACGAATACGTCGATGCTTTGTTATTGGACGCCCAAATGCAGCAGTCATTGACTCAAGGGCGTGAAATTGGCTCGATATTTATTGGTGGTGGGACGCCATCGCTACTACCGATTGAGCAGTATCAACGTTTATTTGCTGGCTTGCGTGCGTGTTTTATATTCGCAGATGACATTGAGGTTACGATGGAAGCCAATCCGGGTACGCTTGAACATGCGCCATTTGCTCAGTATCTGGATGTTGGTATCAATCGCTTGTCGATTGGCGTGCAAAGCTTCGCTGCGGATAAACTTAAAACTCTCGGGCGCATACACGATCCAAAGCAAGCATTATCAGCGATTAAGGCGGCACGAAGTGCTGGGTTTGAACGCGTCAATGTCGACTTGATGCATGGCTTGCCGCAGCAAAGCTTAACCGAAGCACTAAATGATATTCAAACCGCACACACTGCTGGCGCGACCCATATCTCATGGTATCAGCTAACGATCGAGCCTAACACAGTATTTTATCGCAATCAGCCCATTTTGCCAGATGAGGACAGCCTCGCTGATATTGAGCAAGCCGGTCAGGCATTGCTACTGCAATTGGGCTACGATAATTATGAAGTGTCGGCATGGTCTGGCGCTTCCGATAAGCCGTGCCGCCACAATGTCAATTATTGGCAGTTTGGTGATTATTTGGCGATTGGCGCAGGTGCTCATGGTAAGGTGACTGTTGCTAATAACAAGTCAGATGATAACGAATTAGGTGATAATAAAGATTCAGGCGATAATAAGCAATCAGGTAATCAAGTGGCACTATTAAGCGAAAATACATTTAAAGCGTTAGAAAAGTATGAAGGTCAAAGCAGTGAGTTATTAGCAGAATCAGGTATTTATCGTTTTAGTAAGTCACGCTTACCGAAGGATTATGTCGACTATCAAGATATTACTGACCCATCTAACACCAGCCAGAATTTCCCAAAAATGATTGGTTGGCAGCAGATTGATAGTGATGAGCTGGTCAGCGAATTTATGCTCAATGCACTACGTTTACATGCTGGGGTGTCATGGGCATTGTTTGAGGCTCGAACAGGGCTTTGCTATGACAGTATCGCTGAGCAAATCAATAAACTAATCAAGCAGGGGTTACTCGTGGATGATCGTCAGTATCTAAAACCGACTGCATTAGGCAGCAGATACCTCAACCAAATATTAAGAGCGTTCTTATAATAGAAAACTGCTTATTTTAGATATTCTGAAATGACTACTTAAAAGAAATAATGTAACAAAGCAAAAAAAGGCTTACCAAACAAATGGTAAGCCTTTTAAAAACAAGTCTAATAAATGAATAATTAGATTTTGTTTTGTACGTCTTGAGCACCGCCAGTTACAGCATCGCCAGCGCTAGATACGTCTTGACCTAGACCTTTAAAAGTGTTGCAACCAGTCAATACAAACATAGCCGTCAAAGATGCAATGATTAATTTTTTCATAATAATTTCCTCAAAATAGATAGGTGGTTATAAATAACAACAGCGATGCTAAGCAGTTTGCTTAAGCCTCACTGAAGGATTACAGGATACGACAACAATGTGTGTATATTATCTCGCAATCCAGTAAAGCCATAATAAAGAAAGTTAGAATCTGTGCCCAGTATCAAAATGTAATTTTTGCCAGTAAACTGTAACTTTTGATTACGCTTGGCATATATATTCCATTCAAGGTAATTTTTATATAAAGACAACGAGCGAATCCATTAGCAAAAGCTACTAGCAGTAGTGGGTTGAACGAGCCCGATAGCTAAATCTGTTTATATAGGATTGGCGATAGCACTAAAATAATGATGTTCAGACAATTGATGGAGTGATAATGACTATTCATATCGTGCTGGTAGCACCCAAAATGCCCAGTAATACTGGCAATATTATTCGTTTATGTGCCAATAGTGGGGCGCAGTTGCATTTGGTGAAGCCATTAGGGTTTGAGCTTGATGACAAAAAACTACGCCGTGCAGGATTGGATTACCATGAGTATGCCCATCTGCAAGTACATGACGATTGGGCAGCTGCTAGGCAAGCGCTTATAGCATCGGACTGTCATGTCATCACAGCATTGACCACCAAGCTGAGCAAGCCATTTTATGAGTATAATTTTAGTGGGCAAGTTGCTGACAATGAGCAAGATGCGCTGACATCGCCCCCCAATATTGCTTTAGTATTCGGCTCTGAAACAGCAGGATTGGCGGATGATATTCGTGAAAGTATCGGCGCTGATCATTGGTTGCGCTTGCCTATGCTGGCAGATTCACGCAGCTTGAATCTGTCCAATAGCGTGGCGATATGTCTGTATGAGATATGGCGTCAGCAGGGTTTTGCGGGTGATGAAGGTCGCAGTGTTGGGTATGACACGCTAACGGTTTATGACCCAAAGTAGCGGCTGATATACTGATCGATTTTTACTGAAAGTCATGCTTTAAACGTCTGAACGCGAGCAGCAATCAGTGCTACTTTATAAGCAATTAGGCGGCTTCGGTAGTCCAGCAAGACGATTGACATGACGGGCGACCAAGCCAGTATTGAATAATTGCTGGAGTTTTTGATTGCTAATATCGTGCTCTGGTAAGGTCTTTTGTAACCACTTAATGAGCGGTCTTGTCGCTGGCGCGTGATTAAACTTAGTAAAAAAGGCTCGCACTTGTTGCAGAATCTCTAGATGTTCCACTGTCAAATTGACATCTAGCGTATTTGCCAACTGCTGTGCAATCGCAGGTGACCAAATAGTGTGATCACATAAATGGCCGTCTTGATCGAGCGCAATATTATCTGCCGTTTCAGCAGACGTGGTAGCGGTAGTAAGGACATCATTAGTCATAAGGCAACCGTCACCACTTTATCAAACTGGCTGTCTTGAGTCAGAGTGACCCATTCATCATCCGTTAGCAGACCGGTTAGCTTGGCCGCTAGGTTGAGCTGCGTAACTATGTTCGGCGTTAGCTGTGCCACATCATCGGAGAGCGCATAAATACCCGCAATACCATCGATATCATTTTCACCTAAAGAGGCATTGAGCCAATCAATAAAAGCGACAGTCGTGCCCAGTAATAAGATACTGTCGCCCGCGTGCCAAGTGCGTGATAGCTCTTCTGTGCTGCGTTCGAGCTTTTCCATGCTGCTATGTAACTGGTATAAGGTGGCCATAATGGATCCGATTGCTGGTTATATTTTGATTGGCTAGAGCGTGTCTTTAATTCACTCGATAGTCATCTAAATGGGCTAAAAATGGCTAAATCTTGCCAAAAATCATCAAATAGCTGGTTAATATCTTGATATTATCTACACTATTTTTCTTGTTTGATGGCAATTTATCTCATTTTTAAAATGAAAACACGCCCTAGAATTGCGTCATCTAATACTATCGTTTGATAGCGTTGTGATATTAAAAACAGCGTTGTGGTATTAAAAATTGAGTATTTGCTCAAAGTCTTGGGAATCAATGACCTCAGGCATCAAAGTTAATTGACTAGCCAAGTCAGTCGGCAACATACCGGTGAGCCATCCACTAAATACATCCGCAGGTAGCCACGCCGCTGGCATATCATACAGCTCAAGCGATTGAATCATGCCATGTAAACGCGATGTTGGTTGCATTAATAAACCAAAGACAGGGGCATCTAAGTAAAGCTGGACGTCGTGTCCAAACGTTGCCAAGGTTAAAGCGAGGGCGCAACCTTCATAACTTGCCATTTCTGTCGGTGTACGCAGCTGAATCAGTAATTTCATGGTTTATTCCAAAGGGTGGAGGTCTCAAACAGTTGTCGTCAAAGAAGTCGCTGTTAATAATGCGCTGCTAGAATTGTATGAGGCGACAGTTGCTTTGCATCATCATTGCCAGCTCACTCAGCCCGACCAAGCTAAATCCTGCTGCTAGATTGTCTCCTTCGAGCTGATGGCGTGTACCGTTTTCGCTATCACTGACGCCGCGACTGAGGGCAGTGCTGACGCAGACGGGTAATGGCAATTGATATTGCTTAGCCAGATTTTGCCATTGTTGAGTGAGGTCGATTTGTTCGGCTGACTGCCAACGTAAGCGATTGGCGGTGTGGGCGCCATCTGCATAAAAAAACACACTTAAGGTAGCCTGCTGTTTAGAAACATCACTATCCGTTGTCTTAGTATTCATGACTGTGCTCTTAAGATAGGCGCGAGCATAGCGTAAGGCTAACTGGGCAAGCGGATGACTGGGATCGGCTGTAACAAGTAGTAGCGGGGTATCTGTAGTCATAAATGTGGTATCGCTGTTTAGCAGTTGTTGATAATAAGGATTAGCACTCAATTATTGAAGGTATGGATCAGTATTAGGGTCTGTTGAACATTCAAATGTGGCGCTGGCAGTGGCTATTTTTTAGACAATACGCAGTGAAATTTTTGACGCCTAGTCATTCTAGGTTAGACAATTTCGCCATGTATTGGCAAAAAAAGACAGCCGGTATACTTTCAAAACCTTCAACAAAGTTTTCTCGATATTTGATTTGCTCATTATTATACCATTCTACGATTTGTTTTTTTTCTCATCAAATCTGTTGTTCAAGTCGTAAAATGCAAAGCCTACTATAGTAGATTCTCAATAAAATAGGTACATGGTGTCGTAACGCAGAACTGAGACACATTTTTCTTGTTTTCTTGTTTTCTTGTTTTCTTGTTTTCTTGTTTTCTTGTTTTCTTGTTTGCTGTGTCTGTGCTGGCAGAGGCTGCGAAAAATTTGTCTCAGTTTTGCTGTATGATTTTTGAATTGAACTGACTATATAATGGCAGTTCTTTTTGACACTGTTTTGATGAACATGTGCATCAGTCCTATAGCTTGAGATGTTTATTCTTTATAAGATAGCCTTCATCATCAGATAACCTTCATCGGTAGCACGAGTTTTTAGCGCAACTTTCCAAAATGGTAATATGTTTTTTTAGCATAGCTTTGAGCATAAAATTTTCATGCTATTATAATAAAAATGACACTCGCTATAATTTATATTGCAAGGAACGTTTATTACTATGCCATCAGCTGCAACCAATAATAATGACTATCAACCGACATCGGCGCAAATCCAAGTATTGCAGACGGCGAGTGAGTTTGCTTATCAGATTTGGCAAAGCCGAACCGCCTCTTGTCAGACATTTTTACGCAGTTATCCACTTGATCATACCTTAACACGTCAGCAAATTGATGATCTGATACAAGATTATACCTTGGATGAAAACTATCAACTGGCTAATGAAGCCAAGGTCATGAGTGGCCTACGACACTTACGCATGCTGCTGATGATGCGCTGGATTTGGCAAGATGCCCTCGGTATGATTGCCCTCGAGCAATTGACCGATGAGCTGTCTGAGTTTGCTGATGGTTGTATTTCGTTCGCCAAGGAATATACCTATCAGGAGCTGGTGACCCGCTATGGCAAGCCAACCTTCATCAATGAGCAAGGCAACGTTCAAACTGATGACATGGCGATTATGGCGATGGGTAAGCTTGGTGCTCACGAGCTGAACTTATCGAGTGATATCGATCTTATCTTTGTTCATCAAGCCCGCGGCGCTACCGATGGTGACAAAGCAAAAGGCACTCGCAGCATCGATAACAAGCGTTTTATGACCCGGCTTGGTCAAGGGATTATCAAGCTATTGGATAACAATACCGCTGATGGTTTTGTGTTTCGTGTCGATATGCGCTTGCGGCCGTGGGGTGATGGCAGCGATCTGGCTATTCATCTATCCGCCTTGCAAAAGTATTTTTCCTTGCATGGGCGCGCATGGGAGCGTTTTGCGTGGTTAAAGGCGCGTGTAGTGGGACAAATAGAGTCGCCATTTTATGACCGAATACAAGCGCTCATTAGGCCTTTTGTCTTTCGCTATTATGTCGATTACAGTGCTTTTTCAGCGCTCAGAGAGATGAAGTCTTTGATTCAGAACCAAGTGGCGCAGCGTGAAGATTTGGATAATATTAAGCTGGGTGCGGGCGGGATTCGAGACATTGAGTTTATCGTACAGGCTTTCCAATTGATTTATGGCGGTCGGCATCCACAGCTACAGGTTAAGTCGTGTTTACAAGCTATGCAGGCGTTATATGAGCTCAAATATTTAGAGCTGTCAACTTATGAGCAGCTGCAAGCGGCCTATCGCTTTTTGCGTCGACTTGAGCATGGCATTCAGGCCATCAATGATCAGCAGACCCAGCGCTTACCCCATGACCACTATTGGCAGCACAATCTCGCCATTACCCTTGGGTTTGAAGATTGGCAGGCATTGCTCAACACACTGAACAGTCATCGAAACAATGTCAATGTGCCCTTTGAGCGCATGGTGACCGAACGTCAGGTTCCGGCTAAAGAAGATACCGAGCTCGAACCAGCTCATCTTGAAGAACAAATTGCCAGTTTGGATCAAGTATTGACAGAAGAGAACCGCGCGCAGTTGCAAGAGTTTTGGCAATCAAAGATGGTCGCCAACTTGAGTGATGAAGCCAGAGAGCGCCTGGATGATGCGTATCCTGTGATTGTCCATGCATTACTCGCCCATCAAGAGCAGCAGCAGCTGGCCAATACCGCCTTGCCACGCCTGATTGCCTTGCTAGAAGCGATTTGCCGCCGTTCTATCTATTTGGTCATGATTGCCGAAAACCCTAATGCCACCATTGAGCTGATACCGATGCTATCAGCCAGTCCTTGGATTGCAAAAGAGCTGGCGCATTACCCAGTGCTGCTAGATACCTTTTTACAGCAGCGCTACCGTCACTTGCCAGACAAGCTAGAGCTGCATGATATCTTGCGCCAGCAGCTACTGCGTGTAGAGCCTAACGACGAAGAAGAGCTGCTTAGCGTATTGCGACTGTTCAAAAAAAATCAGGTACTGGCTGTTGCTGCCAGTGATGTGTTGGCTGAACGGCCAATTATGAAAGTGTCTGATTCACTCACTTATATCGCGGCAGTGGTATTAGAGGCAGCACTTGAGCGCGCCTTTGCAGAGATTGTCAAACGCTATGGCTATCCTATCGGTCAAGATGGTGATCCGGTCACTGAAGCCGATTGCGGTTTTGCGATTATCGGTTATGGCAAACTTGGCGGTCTTGAATTATCGTATTCTTCTGATTTGGATTTGGTGTTTTTACATAAGATAAAAGAGCAGGGAATGACCACGGGTGAAAAATCAGTGAGTGGCATGAAGTTCGCTGCTCGTCTGGTGCAAAAACTGATGAATTATCTCAATACGCAAACTCGTGATGGACGCGTTTATGATATTGATATGCGCCTGCGCCCATCTGGTAATGCCGGTATGATGGTGGTTTCTTGTCATGCGTTTGAGACCTACCAGCTCGAAAAAGCTTGGGCATGGGAGCATCAGGCACTGGTAAGAGCACGGGCAATATGTGGAGACAAACGTGTGACGGCGCTTTTTTGTGACATTCGCCGCAATGTGTTGGCATTACCGCGTACGATTGAGCAAGTTCGAATCGATGTCACCAGTATGCGCATAAAAATGCAAAAACATCTGGGCACCAGTCAATGGCAGCAACAAGCGGGTAAATTTCATCTAAAACAAGATGCGGGCGGCATTGTAGATATTGAGTTTTTGGCACAGTTTGCGGTATTGGCCTATTCACATGATCACCCAAGCTTGACGAAGTGGAGCGACAATGTGCGTATTTTTGAAGAAGTCGCGGCACTCGGTATTTGGGAGGAGCAAGTATGTCAGGATTTGACTGATGCTTATCTGCGCATACGCGCCGCCACTCATCAATTAGCTTTGTCCGAGCAGTCATTATTAGTCGATGAGTCGCTGTGGCTAGAGACGAGAGCATTGGTGCAAGCGCAGTGGCAGCATCTCATGGGCGTAGACTCAACGGAGTAAAAGAATATTAAGCCTCTGCACTATGACTTATATAGGTAAAACAATAGGCTTAAATGCAAAGTTTTAATATAAACAAAAGCCATCCAGACACAAACTAAAACCTTGCATTTGCCAGTATTGCCAGTGATATAATCGCTAGCACATCATCATAATTGTATAGTTAATCCTATATGAATCGGATACGATGTCGGGCTCGCTCGGTTTGCGACTAGTAATGCTTCGACGCGCTTTCACACGCCAACCCGATATCTGAATTATCTTGAACCGACTACATAGCAGACGTTTGCAATAATGAATATTTATTTTGACAATAAAAATCGCTGCTGTGGTGTTATCATATGATGTTGTTAAATACCGTTAATTAAAATTTACTCAAAAAAGTTAGACGCCAGCGCTAGCATAAGGACTATAAAATGAATATGGCAACACAAGATGGTAAGCTTTGGATGAATGGCACAATGATTGAACAGCCAGATGCTAAAGTCCATGTACTAACGCATAGCCTGCATTACGGTATGGCTGTGTTCGAAGGAGTGCGTGCTTACCAGACCGCTGATAACCGTACAGCGATTTTTCGTTTAAAAGAGCATACTGAGCGTTTACTAGGTTCTGCAAAAATCTTTCAAATGGATGTGCCGTTTGATGCTGCCACTCTGGAACAAGCACACAAAGATGTGGTGAAACAAAACAACTTGGCAGAAGCTTATATCCGTCCGCTGATTTGGGTCGGTGCAGAAAAGTTAGGCCTGTCATCACGTGACAATAGTATCAATGCCATGGTTGCTGCTTGGCATTGGGGCGCATATCTTGGTGATGAGGGTATCAAAAACGGTATCCGTGTGAAGACTTCATCATTTACCCATCACATGACCAATGTGACCATGTGTAAGGCAAAAGCCTCAAGCAACTATCCAGTGTCTATCATGGCCAATCAAGAAGTCACGCGTAATGGTTATGACGAAGCCATCTTGATGGATCCACAAGGGTATGTCTGCCAAGGTGCAGGCGAGAATTTATTCTTAGTCAAAGACGGTGTACTGCATACGCCAGATTTGGGCGGCGGTGCGCTGGATGGTATTACCCGCCGTACTATCATTCAGTTCGCTGATGATCTGGGTATCAAAGTCGTTGAGCGCCGTATCACTCGTGATGAGTTTTACTTGGCGGATGAAATATTCATGACCGGTACTGCGGCCGAAGTCACGCCTATTCGTGAATACGATGACCGCACTATTGGTAATGGTGGTCGTGGTGAAATGACTGAAAAACTGCAAACGCTGTATTTTGATGTGGTTCATGGTCGCAATGAGAAATACATGGATTGGTTAAGCTTTATTGATTAAAATAAAAGTTTATTAAAAAATATTTAAATCCATCCAAGAAGCTGAGCATAAACGTTCAGCTTTTTTATGCTAATATATTTGTCATATTTATCCATACAATTAAAGTGAGCAGTTTATGCCAATAGACTCTAGTACAGCAGATAATGAAAATATCAAACAAATTATCTGTATTAAATGGGGTACGAAATACGGAGCTGATTATGCCAATAAACTTTATGGCATGGTATCACGTAATATTACCCCGCCGTTCCGTTTTGTGTGTTTTACCGATGATACGACAGACGTGCGTTCAGAGATTGAATGCCAGAAACTACCTCCGCTAGATGTGACCATGCCAACCAATACTTTGGGTAAATGGCCAAAGTCACGTTTGTGGGGTGAAAAGCTAGGGGATCTAACGGGTACCGTACTATTTGTAGATTTAGATGTCATTATTGTAGATAGCCTTGATCCTTTCTTTGAATATGGCAAGCCCGATGATATTGTTTTGTCTTATAATCCTAGCAATCCTTTAGAGCGTTTGGGACAGACTTCCTGTTTTAGATTTCAAGTTGGTTCGCTGATCTCTTTACAAGAAAAATTCAAAGCGGATCCACAAGGTATCGCTGATGAATATCGTTTTGAGCAACGCTTCGTCACTCGTAATGCGCCGGGCGGGGTAAAGCTATTTCCAAAAGCGTGGGTTGCGCACTTTAGACGTAAGTGTCGTCAGCCATTCCCGCTTAACTACTTTAAAGAGCCAAAGATTCCTAAGGGTGCTCGCATCGTAATATTCCCTGGTGATCTATATCCTACGCATGCTATTGAAGGTAAGTACAATAAAAACGCGGCTAACAATGCTAAGGATCACTTAAAAAGAATCACTGAGCCCAAAAATCTAAAAAGACCACTGCGCCATTTGCGTCATTTTATTTTACCAGTAGGGTGGATAGAAAAATACTGGCGAGAGTAAGTGGAAATTAGAAAAAATAAATAGCAGCCAGACATTCTTTAGCTTAGAGATTAATTTAACCATACTACATTTATAATGTTTACCAGTTAGCAGGTGAAGATATGAAAGAGAATGAAACTATCAGAGTCTTTGTGGGGTGTGATCCTAATAACTGTGATTTAGAGCAGATGATGGTACTAGATTACAGTATTCATAAACATACTAGTGTACCAGTTGAAATAGTGTGGATGCAGTTATCGCGTGATCCTAATAGCTATTGGTATTCTAATCCTGAGACTGGCGAAGGATGGAATACTACTAAATGGGATACCCCGTTTTCAGGGTTTCGTTGGGCGATTCCAGAATATTGTGATTATTCTGGATATGCTATCTATATGGATACAGATGTTGTAATTTTAGATGATTTGTTAAAATTATGGAATCATCCAATTGATGGGAAATCTATAGTAGCGGCTAAGAAAGTTTCTAAAAAAACTCGCATGTGTACCTGTGTATGGGATTGTAGTCGTGCTAAAAGTATTCTCCCTTCAGTTGAGAAGATTATGGAGGATGCTGATAGTCATAAAAAAATAATGGAGATGATAAAAAAGAACCCACGACTTTTAGAACCCTTCAATGACAGCTATAATTGTATTGATGGAGAAAGTTTACCGATAGAAGCTATTAAAGTTTTACACTATTCTGATATGGGCACGCAGTTTAGTCATAAGTATTCATTGAAAAGGATTGAAGAAGAAGGTTCAAAGCATTGGTTCGATGGAGAAGTTTTACCACATCCTAGACAAGATTTAGTTGAGTTATTTGATAGTTATTACAGTGAGGCTTTGGCTAACGGTTATCAATTAGAAAACTATCGTGTAGACCCTTTTGGAGATTTTCCAAAAAAATCCCAGCAGCGTTATACTGGTAATAATGTTACTCGTCCAAAGCTTAAAAAGTCGTTATTTTCAAAGATGTTTAAGCGTTAGTTTATTATTTTACTAACAAATAATAATACAAGTATTTGATTTATTTATAGGTTGTCAGTTATGAAGAAATCCACCAAAATAGTGGTATTAGCTATCAATTGCCTACAAGGTGGTGGTGCAGAGCGAGTCGTACTCACTCTAGGGAAAGGTTTTTATGAGTTGGGTTATGAAGTGCATATTTTAAGGTTTAAACCATTAGTTCAATATGAACTTGATGTAAATCTTAACTATCATGTACTTAAGTTTAAGCCTTATAAACTTGTTCCAGGTAAAGAACGTCGAGACGAGATATTTGCACGTAGAGTAGATAAGTACATTACAAAAAAAATTGGACAACCAGATTTGATATTATCCAATCTTGATCGTTCGGACAGTATTTTTAGTTATAGCAAATTAGAAAATATTGTTTACGTTATACACAATACCGTATCGCTGTTATACAAACTCAAGAAAGAAGAAGATATTAACAAGAAAAAAGAAGAGCTATTGAGAATTTATTCTAAACATCCTTGCGTATGTGTGAGTGATGGTGTGGAAAGAGATTTCATTCAGACCTTTGGTAATATCACACCGACGACAGCAATTCGTAACCCTATTGATAGAGACGATATTCAAAGACAGGCTAATGCCTTTATTCCTGAATATCAAAATTATATTGTTCATGTGGGTAGTTTTAAAGATGCAAAACGTCATGATCTATTGATCCAAGCATATGCGCGAACCGATCAATCTATGCTTTTATTACTGTTAGGTCAAGGCAAGCACAAAAGTGAAGTGGAAAGATTAGTTGCAGAGTTTAAACTTGAAGATAGGGTGATATTTTTAGGATTTCGTGAGAACCCTTTTCCTTATATCAAACATGCTCAGTTCAAAGTATTGACTTCTGACTGGGAAGGCTGTCCTTTAGTAATACCTGAAGCACTGGCTATAGGCACGCCTGTTATAAGTACTGATTGTCCATCGGGTCCAAGCGAGCTACTTCCAAGCAATAATTTAATGCCAATGAGAGATATAGAAGCTATAGCAGATAAAATGAGTCAAGCAATGAAAAGCCCTCAGCAGTTCCGCTCGCCCTTCGATGAAGATATGCTTCCTATAAAGATAGCGGAAAAGTATAATACATTCGCAGAAAGTCTAAAATGAATATTAGTGTATATATCTAATCCAACCACCATTTAGACCATTCATCTGTATGTAGCTGTCTTAAGATTGAGAAAGCACTATCATTATTTTGGAGTTTTTCAAATACCGATAGCAATATAGTTGTTGCCAGTTCATCCGCTTTGTAAAATTTACGATAACGCTTGCGCATATTTCTTAAGCTATCGTCAGTGCCGATTCGGAAGTAAGTAAGACCATCATAAAGAGGTAAGTCGCCCTTATAAAGCATATCACTTTTATCATTAAGCACTGGCCTAGGATCTGTATCAATAGGAAGCTGTAAAAAGTTCTTGGTTTCGTACGTTCTTAAAGTGTTAATTAAGGTAATGACATTCATCAAAATCGTTGCTCTAGTGATATCTGTGGAATGATCAATAAAGGTATCACAGGCAGAAACAATCCAGCGTATAGATAAATGCTCTAATAAGTACTCACTTTCAGCGGCCCATAATCGCTCAAATTCAGCAAAGGTTTTATCTCTTTTGTACTTACGACGTAATAATATGACCAAGGTATTGTGATAAAAATAAAGTTCTGAATGACCCACCATCTGATGCTTTAAATTGTTTAAATGACTTTCTAAATCTTTACTTTTACGCTCATCTGTTAGCGCCTCAATATCACACATTGACTCATCTATTAGCGTTGCTTTCATTTCTGCAAAGCTTTTATTATGGTAATTTTTGAGAATTTTACCAGCATTGAGTCTTTTTTCACTCCTAAACATCAAAGTCAGCTTTCGCTGCCATGCTGATTCTGTAGCCATGCCATAAACTCCATCGAGTGAATATAATGAAATAAGTTTCGAAGATTTTAGCTCTAGAAACTCAGTTCTCTTTATGTCAGTTTGTTTTAAACGCTATAATAAGCTCTATACCAATTTACAAACTTTTCAATCCCCTCTTCAATATTAGTCTTAGGTCTAAAACCAATATCCTCTACTAGCTCATCAATATCAGCATAAGTAATAGGTACATCGCCTGCTTGCATCGGCAATAAGTTCTCTTTAGCTTTCTTACCGCAAGCGCTTTCAATAGCAGTAATAAATCGGCGTAGGGTGATAGGCTGGTTATTACCAATATTGTATAGCTTATAAGGAGCGGTTGCCGTCGTGATAGAAGAAGTCTGAGGAGAGGGCGGTTTTTCCATTATGCGCATGATACCTTGGATAATATCATCAATATAAGTAAAGTCTCGCTGCATAATACCGTTATTGAAGACATCGATAGGCTCACCTGCCAGTATCTTTTTGGTAAAGGAAAAATACGCCATATCAGGGCGACCGTAAGAGCCGTAAACGGTAAAAAAGCGCAGACCTGTAGTAGGAATGTTGTATAAATGGCTGTAGCTATGCGCCATAAGCTCATTGGACTTTTTGGTAGCTGCATATAAGCTAATAGGGAAATCAACACAGTCTTCAGTGCTAAAGGGCTGCTTGATGTTCATACCGTATACAGAGCTGGAGCTGGCATATACTAAATGCTTTACCTTAGTATGCCTGCACCCTTCAAGAACGTTTAAAAAACCCACCATGTTTGAGTCCATATAGGCGTTGGGGTTTTCAATAGAGTAACGTACGCCAGCCTGAGCACCAAGATTAATGACAACATCAAACTTATATTTAGAGAACAAAGCGGACATTGCCTCACGGTCCGCAAGGTCTAATTTAATAAATTTAAAGGCTTTTGCTGTTGGAAGCTCACTTAGTATTCGCAAACGCTCTTGTTTCAATTCAACTTCGTAATAATCGTTGAGATTATCAATGCCAACAACAAAGGAGTCTTTATCTAAAAATTTATCATTCAATAACGCTTTGATTAAATGAAAGCCAATAAATCCTGCAGCACCTGTGATTAACACTTTCATCAATCGCTCCCAAATAAATCGCGAGTGAAAACCTTGTTCGCTACATCTTCTATATCAGCAGAAAGTCTATTGGCTACGATAACATCACTGATTGATTTGAACTCTTCCAAGTCCTTTATCACTTTTGAGTTAAAAAACTCTTCTTCTTCCAGTACTGGCTCATATACCACGACTTCTATGCCTTTAGCTTTGATGCGCTTCATGATGCCTTGAATAGCAGAGGCTCTAAAGTTATCCGAACCACTCTTCATAACCAAGCGATGCACACCGACAATTTTAGGCTTTCTCTCGATAATTTTATCTGCGATAAAGTCTTTACGAGTCCTATTAGAGTCGACGACCGCTCTAATCAAATTGCTCGGCACCTCGTCGTAATTGGCCAACAGCTGCTTAGTATCTTTGGGAAGGCAGTAGCCACCGTAACCAAACGAGGGATTGTTGTAATGAGTGCCGATACGAGGGTCTAAGCCAACGCCCTCGATGATTTGCTTGGTGGACAGCCCAAACGTCTGCGCATAAGTATCCAGCTCATTAAAGTAAGCCACACGCATAGCTAGATAAGTGTTTGAGAACAGCTTGATTGCTTCGGCTTCTGTCGGCTCAGTAAACAGCAGTGGTACGTCCTTTTTTATCGCCCCTTGTAATAGTAAGTTTGCAAACTGTTCTGCGCGCTCCGATTGCTCCCCGACGATAATTCTAGAAGGATAAAGGTTATCATGTAGCGCTTGGCCTTCTCTTAAGAACTCAGGGGAGAAGATGATATTATCGGTGTTATAGCGCTCTCTTACACTCATAGTATAACCAACTGGCACCGTTGACTTAATAACGATTAACGCCTGTGTATTGACTGATAATACCTCTTCAATCACCGCTTCTACGGTTGAGGTATTAAAATAATTGGTCTTAGGGTCATAATCAGTTGGTGTGGCTATAATGATAAAGTCCGCATTTTCATAGGCTTTTTTAGCATTTAAAGTAGCGGTAAAATCAATGGGCTTGTTTAATAAAAAATCTTCAATATCCTTATCTTCAATGGGGGACTGCTTAGCATTGAGCATATCAATTTTTTCAGCAACCACATCGACCGCGATCACTTCATTATGCTGCGCTAGTAGCATCGCGTTTGATAAGCCTACGTAGCCTGTACCTATTACTGATATTTTCATAATGCATCCAAATAATTGCTAAGCTAGGTTTAAAAGCGTTAGCGTTTAGGTTTGTTTGTATCTGTTAGCACCGAAGAAGGTAAGTAAGCTGAGAATTTATCTCTCATGGCCTGACTGACCTTCATATAAGATTCTGCCTCAAGTAAATCTAAGCTTTGAATACAGCCGTACTTGATAGCATTATCCTCTAACGCGGCTATAAAACCCTTAACACCATCATTATTCTTTAGATAATTAATAGGGATATCAGGCTGCAAATGCACTTCATTTTTTTGAATTTTTAAATGATTCATCAGGGTTATAGGGTTGACTTGAGCTACGTCTCTGAATTTATATTTAATTTGGCTTTCTAAAAATCGTGGATGGCTAAGCAGATAGTTTTGTATTACCTTTTTATCAACGATATGTGGATAATGGTGAATTTCAAAGAACTCATCCATATTCAATATTTTGGCACTTAACATCTGTGCTACGGTGTGGCTTGGTTGTACTGGTGTTGCCAAGAATTTAAATCGAGATTTTCGGAAATTGAGTTTGGCATTCAGAACTGTACTTTTACGCCAATGACCATGAATCACAAGCTTTTCTTTATCCAAAAAATCCTCTATAGCGACGGGCTGATTAAAAAAGAAATCGTCGTTCATATAAATAAAATAATCGGATAAGCCTTCAATATTACTTATCATAGTTTCAATTGAGCGAGTATTGAAAGTAGGCAAAAATTCTTCATAGCCTAAAAATATATCTTTATGATCAATAATGCGTATTTTATCCATGGCACAGATATTTTGTTTGGCAAACTCATCTATAAACGTAGGCTGCTGTTGATCGCTAACAATATAAATATGACGGCAAAAAGGAACGTACTTTAGAATAGAAGCAATATTATAATATATTTCATCATCACTAGCGAAACGGGTGGCAGTTATCGCATCTGAGGCCACTGATTTGCCGGACTTATATTGGTTCCTCTTTGCTTTTAGGATCGGGTCAGCACCATCTACCCAAGCTATAACGATATCCAATTGTTTTTCGTCAGGCAGTTTCATAACTTATCCTATTATTTAATTGGCTTATTGCTAGCATTTCAATCCTTACTATCCCAGGTTTAGATTGATCTAATTATTATTTTTAGCGCCATTATTATCAACGCAATTGATTATTAAAGCGAGGTTATAAAAGGAGATGAGACTAGCATATAAAGCCAGAAGGCTGCAATAAGTAACGTTAAGTCCTTTACTGATATATCCAATAACCAGATCAAGACTCTTACGATGAAACCCATTATTTTACTGATATTAAAAGCACTAGAAGGGCGCGGTGCTGAGCGCATGGTTGCAACCTTGGCAGGTGCCTATGCTGATCTAAATTATGATGTTCACGTACTTTGTCTCGAATATACCCGAGATATGCCATTGGATTCGCGCGTGCAAGTTCATGTAGTGCCATATCACCAAGTGTTTTCTGAGCAAGTATTTGCAGCTGATTCCAAGCAAGCAAATGCTTATAGAGCAGTGGCGCAACGGATAGATGATTATGTGCTCGATAACATAGGAGTGCCAAATCTCATCCTAGCTAGTATATATAAAATCAACTGCATAATGGCTTATAGCCAACTGCCAAACATCATTAATGTATTGCACACAGCGCTGTCCAGACAATTTCAAGAGAAGCTAGTAAGCGATCTGCAAACAACCATTACCCACCTAAAAATGGTGTATGGTGCCCATTCGTGTAGCTGTGTTAGCGATGGTGCACGACAGGATTTGTTAGCATTGATAGGCAATGTGAATAAGACGACGACCATTTATAATCCTTGCGCTATCGATGATATAAAAAAAGCAGCTAAGCAGCCATTGGCTCTTAGCCAGTTCGGTATTACGTATAAAAAATATATGATTCACGTGGCCTCATTCGATAGTATGAAAGGTCATCATGAGTTATTGCATGCTTACGCCAAAACAGCACGCCGCTGATCTTTAGGTTTGAGGATTTTGACTATACTATCGTTGAGGCACAAGCGCTAGGCGTACCGGTAATCAGTATGGATTGTCCGTTTGGTCCAAGAGAGTTGTTGCCGGTGCACAACTTAGTCTCCCTAAGCGATTCGAGGGCTTAGCAGCACTGATGAATCAAGTAATGGCTCATCCGCACAGTTATCTTCAACGACACGAGGTAAGCCGGGCGTTAGTGCCATATGATTTTTCCAGATTTTTAACGAAGCCTCTTTTATTCGTTCAAATGTTGAGTAAACCATCGGCATCGCAAGAACTCGAATAAAGGATTGTTGACAGGGTCACTGCCAATAAGGTATCAGCCAAGGACTTGGCTTTACGTGGCGATACCATTTACCGCCGCCGCCTTTAATGGCATCTGGCGGGTTAATCTCACCATGAAAGACAACAATTTTTGCACCATCAGGCAGCGTAGGCGTACGTACCAAATTAAGAGGAATGGGCGCAATACATTGGTACTTGAAGCTGACGCACCACGTCTTATCCCAATATTCTAAGTGGTGATGCTCACGTAAGTAATTGGATAAATAAGCTTGCTCATGACGAACTTGAGTACGAATAGTCTCAAAGTTACGTTCAAAGTTTGTCAGCAAATCAGGGTAGGTGTTCATCCCAATATTAAAGCGATAAACCGAGCTATTACCAATCATCCGCCATGGCTTTTTCCAGTCACGAATGATGACGACGCTATCATCGTATTTGGCTTTATAAGTAAAAAAGCTATCAATATTATCAACGATAACGATATCGATGTCTAAGAATAAGGCGACACCTTTAAGGCCATATAGTTCTGGCTTAAAAGTGGTGAGTTTCTTCCAACCACGCTCCGGTCCTGCTGGTAAATCCATCTCAGGGATAGGATGACAAATGACCGCAGGGTCGATGCCCGTGCTGTCATCGGTTAAGCAAATCATCTGAAAATCTAAGGTCAAATGGCGATTGACCATATTGTATAGACGGTTGACGTATTCAGGACCGTACTTATCACCCCATTTCATACAAATAATATATCGCTGTCCCGCTCGCGAAGTATCTTTTTTGGTTCTATTTTTTGATAAGTTTTCGGCTACGTCAGTTACCATGGTGTACTCGTATTGATATGAATAAAAAAATATTACATTCAAAATTAGGAGGCATGAAAGTATGAGTCAATGTTAGCACAGCTGTCATTGGCGATATGTTTAAACGTTTAAAAATTTGTATGGTTATTACTGCTGATCATCGTTAGGAAGTTTTTTATGATCATCTTTACTATTAGAAGGCAATGAAGAATGAGACTGGTTGGTACGAATAAAATTTGCCAATACTGTGTCATCAGCGCGATAAGGATTGCCCAAAATAGGGATATGCTTAAAACGTCGATAGCCCCACATATAATGACTGAATTTGTCTTCTATCATATATTGCATTGCTTGATTGAGGGCGTAGGCAGCGACAGACGCATCACGGTTGTAAAGGGCAGGATCATCAAGTCGGTAACAATAAATATCGAAACCCCGTCCGTCGTCACGGCGAATACAAGATAAGCCGACCAGCGCACACTTGGTCTTGCTAGCGAGTTTGGAGGCGAGCGTACTGGTTAAGGTCTCAATACCAAAAAAAGGCACGACAACGCCCCCTGAGGGATCGGGGACATGGTCGGGTAGTATAATACTAAAGCCCCCTTGTTTGAGGGTCTTAAAGATGGCTTTGACACCGCTACCATCAGTGGGTACTAGCGTGGCGTTAAGGCGTGCTCGACCTTGTAGTATGAAGTCGTCGGTCAAATTGCCCTTGGCTGGCTTGTACATGATGGTCGGTGAGCCAAATTGATTAAGCCACGCGTTCATCATCTCCCAGGTACCGAGATGTGGAACGATAGCTAGCATACCATTGGTACTAGCCAGTCCTTCTAACAAAATGTCTTTGTTATGCACATCACGAATCTGAGCGATACTCCACTCAGGTGGCATCGCCCAGCTTTTGATAGACTCGATACTGGTCATAGACTGATGATAAATAATGTCTTTGACTAAAGCCTGTCTTTGATTATCTGGTAGTGCATGATGAATCAGCGCCAGATTAATATTGACAGTACGCATAATACTCAGACTGGGTATTTTTACGATTACCCAAGCAACAAAACGTGCCAGTATCTGTAACACAGACAGTGGCACGAATTTGAAAACATCATACGGATTCATGACCATTCACATGATAATGAATCACATAGCAAATCAGTTAAAACACATCTGAGCATCATGAGACCATTTATTTAGCAGGTTATTTGGCATCAGCCTGTGCTTTTTCGCGCACACGAATACCAAGATCACGTAGCTGCTTGCTATCAACTTCAGCAGGTGCTTGAGTTAGTGGACACTCAGCAGTTTTGGTTTTTGGGAAAGCGATAACATCACGAATGGAGTCCGCGCCTACCATGAGCATAATCAGGCGATCTAAACCAAAAGCCAAGCCACCATGCGGAGGCGCACCGAATTTTAGGGCGTCAAGTAAGAAACCAAACTTGTCTTCTGCCTCTTGCTCTCCGATACCTAAGGCTTCAAGTACCGCTTGCTGCATATCAAAGGTATTGATACGTAAGCTACCACCGCCAACTTCAGTACCATTTAAGACCATATCATAAGCGATAGATAGCGCAGTTTCTGGGCTGTCTTTTAGCTCTTGTACTGAGCCTTTAGGCTTAGTGAACGGATGATGCATTGACGTCCAGCGACCATCGTCAGTCTGCTCAAACATTGGGAAATCAGTCACCCAAAGTGGCGCCCACTGACAAGTGGTCATCTCAAGGTCTAGACCGATTTTTTGGCGTAGGGCACCGATTGCATCGTTTACGACACTGGCTTTATCTGCACCAAAGAAGATAATATCATTGCTTTCTGCACCAGTACGCTCAATTAAGCTTACCAACACATCGTCGGGCATGTTTTTAATGATAGGAGACTGCAAGCCAGACTCTTTATCGACACCGTTATTGATATTAGCTGCGTCATTGACTTTGATATAAGCCAAACCACGTGCACCATAAATACCGACAAACTTGGTATAAGCATCGATTTGCTTACGGCTGAGTGATGCGCCACCAGGAATACGTAGAGCAGCAACACGACCTTTAGGATCGTTCGCAGGACCGGCAAATACTTTGAAATCAACGTCTTTCATTAAATCGGCAACGTCGACCAATTTTAATGGAATACGTAAGTCAGGCTTGTCTGAGGCATAGTCACGCATCGCTTCAGCGTAAGTCATACGTGGGAAATCTTTAAACTCCACATCCATCATGGTTTTGAATAAATGCTTAATCAAACCTTCGTTAATGTTCATGATTTCTTCTTCGTTTAAGAAAGAAGTTTCAATATCCACCTGAGTAAATTCAGGCTGACGATCGGCACGTAAGTCTTCGTCACGGAAGCATTTAGCGATTTGATAATAACGGTCAAATCCTGACACCATTAACAATTGCTTAAATAGCTGTGGCGACTGCGGCAAGGCAAAGAAGTTACCAGGACGTGTACGAGAAGGCACCAAATAATCACGCGCACCTTCTGGCGTTGCACGAGTCAAGATAGGGGTTTCAACGTCTAAGAAACCATGGTCATCTAAATAGCGACGAATCGTTGAAGTGGCTTTGGCACGGAACACCATGCGCTCTTGCATTTGCGGACGGCGCATATCAAGGTAGCGGTATTTCAAGCGCAAGTCTTCTGATACCGTGGTTTTCTCATCATTCAATGGGAACGGTGGGGTTTCAGATTTTGCCAATACTTCGATTTCTTTCGCCAGTAGCTCAATCTGACCACTGGTCATATTATTGTTTTCAGTACCTTCATAACGGCGACGTACGCGACCGGTAATTTTTAGCACATATTCAGGACGTACCGCATCAGCAGTAGCAAAGGCTTCTGGGGTATCAGGATCCACGACTACTTGCAAGATACCAGCGCGGTCACGCATGTCTAAAAAAATTACGCCACCGTGATCGCGACGACGATGTACCCAACCTACGATACTAATGGTTTGCTCAATGAAGCTTTCGGTTACGGCTCCGCAATATTCGTCTCGGTATTCGCTATGCGTCATAGTGCTTTGCGTCATAATAAGGTTATCCAGTTGTCAGCCCAATTCGAAATACAATAATGCAGCCATTGTTGCGCGATTCAAGCGATGCGCAAAAAAAAGCACAAACAACGCGATTAAGACAAATGGTCATCACGTTGGCTGCAGAAAATATGATATAAACGCATATTATGCCTAAACTGCCTTTGTTATACAACCAGCTAAGTTATACAACTAGCCCAGTCCAATCAAAACACACGAGCGCTTCGGTCTCGAGAGTCGGCATCAAAGGTATTTATTCAGTAACATCTGTATTGGGTTAAATATTGTCATTTTGCTTGAAAATATTGCGAAGCGTGCGCATATCAACCGCACGCTAATAAAAACAGCTATAGTCATTCCACTATAAAAATATTACTGCGTTGACCTCGCTTGAAGTATCACCTATACATCACCACTCGGTTGCCTTGTACTACTTTTAAATTGAATCGACTATATATAGATATATCTACTGACTTGAGGATTTGTATTATGCTATTTCATCCCCCCAAAAACCCTGTTGAGCTAAAAGTACTACATCTGAATGAAAGCCAAAAGCAACGCCGTGAAGATCTTATGGAGGCCACTCAAGGCAAAGCTGCTCTCAAGCAATTCAAAAAAGCCATGGCTAAAAAAGCCAAGCAAGCGCTAAAAGCCAAAAGTAAGAAAAAAAACGTGGCTGATAAACATCAGGTCTTTGTCCTCGATTTTGATGGTGATATCAAAGCCACGGCGGTCAAGCATCTTCGTGAAGAAATCAGTACGCTCATCAGTACTGCCAATAAAGGTGATGAAGTCGTGGTGCGCCTAGAATCAGGTGGCGGTTTGGTTCATGGTTATGGATTGGCAGCGGCACAGTTGGCGCGTCTAAAAGATGCCGGTCTAAAACTAACGGTCTGTGTCGATAAAGTCGCGGCGAGTGGCGGTTATATGATGGCATGTGTCGCGGATAATATCGTCGCCGCACCATTTGCCATTATCGGCTCGATTGGTGTGGTGTCACAATTGCCCAACTTCCATAAATGGCTCAAAAACCATGACGTCGATTATGAGATGTTTACCGCTGGTGATTACAAGCGTACGGTGACGGTATTTGGAGAAAACGATGCCGAAGATCGCGCTAAGTACCAAGAAGAGCTAGAGCAGACGCATGAGTTGTTTAAGCATTTCGTCAATCGTTATCGTTCAATGCTAGACTTAGATAAAGTCGCCACGGGTGAGCATTGGTATGGTGAGGACGCTGTGCATCTGAACTTGGTTGATAAACTGCAAACCTCAGACAGCTACCTTTTAGAGTTGATGGAAAACAATGAAGTGTATGCGCTGCATTCTCGTCAAAAACCAACCTTTGCTGAAAAACTAGGATTGGCTCAAGCGGCAGAAGCGACACTCAGCATAGCCATCGATAAGCTGCCAGACGCCTTAGCACGTTTTGATTTTAACAGTCGTCTGAATATTCTTAAATAGCTTTAGATATCATCAGGGTATTCAACAGCTGATATTGTAGTCGCTATGTTCTGAATCGTGCATTGTTTGCATTTTGTAAAAGGCGTGTCCTAGCTGGTCGCGCCTTTTTGCTGTTTAATCGTAATTGCTGTGTTATAAATGGTGCATACGAAGCAGAGTATACGTACGTACACTATAAAGTTTTATTCAGTTTTTAATTAATGCTTGATTAAAATAATCAACACAGAAAAGGAAGTCATTATGTCTAACAATACATTGATGTTTACGGCGACAGAACATGGTCAAGCCATGCATGCCAAAGTTAAGGAGTTTATCGAAACCCAAATTGAGCCAATCGAGGCGCAGTTTTGGGCGGATTGTCATGAGCAAAATCCGGATGGCAATTGGAAAAATTGGCAATGGCCAGAAAAGTATGAGAGCTTACGTAAACAAGCACGCGAAGCAGGCTTATGGAATTTATTTTTACCTGACGACACCTTAGGCGCTGGGCTTTCAGTGACCGATTATGCACCGATTGCCGAGTTGACTGGTCGCAGTTTGCTCGCGCCTTATGTATTCAACTGCAATGCCCCTGATAGCGGCAATATGGAATTGCTATGGCGCTATGGTTCTAAGGAGCAGCAAGACAAATGGATGACCCCAATTTTAGAGGGTAAAACGCGTTCGGTCTTTTGTATGACTGAGCCTGATGTTGCCTCAAGTGATGCCACCAATATGCAAGCGACTGCTGTTGTCGATGGTGATGAGATTGTTATTAATGGTAGTAAGTGGTGGTCATCGGGTCTGGGTGATCCGGCTGTCGATGTGCTGATTGTGATGGCTTACACTCCTGATGATAGTAAAGGCCGTCATCAACAGCACTCTATGGTACTAGTGCCAGCAAAAACTGAAGGCGTTAATATCGAGCGTATGCTCAAAGTATTTGGTGATTATGATGCGCCGCACGGTCATGGTGAAGTCAGCTTTAATAATGTCCGCGTGCCCGTCAGCCACTTTATTGGTGGACCGGGTATGGGCTTTGAAATTGCGCAGGGTCGTCTAGGGCCAGGTCGCATTCATCATTGCATGCGTTGTATTGGTGCGGCCGAAAAGTCGCTAGAGTTGGCAGTCAATCGCGGTATGCAGCGCAGCGCTTTTGGTAAGCCATTACTACAATTGGGTGGCAACTTCGAGCGTATCGCTGAAGCGCGTATCAAGATTGATCAAGCACGCTTGCTGACACTATACGCGGCGCAGAAAATGGACGCCCAAGGTACCAAAGCAGCACTCACAGAAATCTCTGCTATTAAAGTCGTTGCACCGACTGTGTTACAAGAAGTGGTCGATATGGCGATTCAAATTCATGGTGGTATGGGCGTTTGCCAAGATACCATGCTGCCAAGCTTCTTTGCTCAAGCGCGAGCATTGCGTTTGGCCGATGGCCCTGATGAAGTACATAAAACCATGATTGCTAAGTTAGAGCTAAAACGTCAAGGTTTTAGCCGTTCGTCTAAATCTGCAAAAGCATAGTTATAGTTTCTGTTGTTAGGGCGTGTGTTTATCGGCTTCAATGACGGTTCGCTGAATAGCCATGCATTTAATAGCAATATATTGAACATCCATGTGCTTAACGTAAGAATTAATTAAAAATTCACTATCAAATATCGATAGTGAATTTTTATTACCAACATATTTTATAAATAAAAATGACAACAAGATAAGGAATATCTCATGGCAACTGATAATCATGCCAACAATACTGACAATGACCATCAAACACTTAATAAAGTCTTGGATAAAGGTGGCGAAGTGCGCGAAGGCGAAGAGCTTGACGCACAAGCAGTCAGCGCTTGGCTACGCGAGCAAGGCGTCGATATAAAAGGCGAGCCAACGGTTACTCAGTTTTCTGGCGGTGCCTCAAACTGGACTTATCGTCTACAATACGGCAGTGATGGTGATGGCCAAGATTTAATTCTACGTCGTCCGCCAAAAGGCACCAAGGCCAAGTCAGCGCATGATATGGTGCGCGAATATACCGTGCAAAAAGCCTTAAAAGACGCCTATCCTTATGTGCCAAAGATGGTGGCGTTATGTACCGATGAAGCTGTGATCGGTGCCGATTTTTATGTCATGGAGCGCATGGAAGGCATCATTCCTCGTGCCAATTTGCCAAAAGGCATCGATTTAGATCCTGAGCAAACGCGTGCATTGTGTACCAATGTCATCGATGCGTTGGTCGAATTGCATCAAGTAGATTATAAAGAGCATCCAGATTTGGTCACGCTAGGTCGCGGTGACGGCTATTGTGAGCGCCAAGTTAGCGGCTGGGATAAACGCTACGTCAAAGCAAAAACGCCCAACGTACCAAGCTTTGCACTAGTACGGCAGTGGCTTGGTAAGCATACGCCTGCTGATAGCAAAACCTGCATCATCCATAATGACTGGCGTTTTGATAATGTCATTTTGGCAGCTGATGATCCGACCAAAGTCATTGGTGTGCTTGATTGGGAGATGGCGACCCTTGGTGATCCTTTAATGGATTTGGGTAGTGCCTTGGCGTATTGGATTGAAGAAGATGACAATATCGTCATGCAACAGTCACGCCGTCAGCCCACCCATTTAAAGGGCATGATGACGCGTGACGAAGTCGTTGCCTATTACTTGAAGCAGACAGGGTTAGCGGTAGACAACTGGACCTTTTATGAAGTGTTTGGCTTGTTTCGCTTAGCGGGTATCGTTCAGCAAATTTACTATCGTTACTACCATAAGCAAACAAGTAATCCCGCCTTTAAGAATTTTTGGCTTATCGTCCACGTTCTACACGCCAAATGTCTTAAGCTGATTGCTCAGTATGAAGGTGAGGCACTGTTTAACACTCATGTACAGCCACACCTAAAAGAGATGGGGGTCGACGCTACGACGATTGAGCAGCTACCGAGCCCTGTACAAAAAGTGGTCAAAGGTATTTTGCCAAAAGGCTATTTTGCCAAGAGTACTGATGCTTCTGACGAATAATTGTCTTAAAAGCAGCCGTTTAGTGAATGTAATAACAAGGGATTATTTATGACAACCATCCTTCTGGCACGTCATGGTCAAGCATCGTTTGGGCAAAAGAATTATGATAAGCTCTCAGAATTAGGGAGTATGCAAGCGCAGATGCTCGGCCAGCACTATGCAACGACGCAGCGCCGCATTGACGCTATTTTTAGTGGCAGTTTAGAACGGCAAAAAGACTCGGCGCGGCACTTTTGGGAGAGTTACCAGACCTCTATTAACCATAATGGTAATGATAATGCGCCTCTCTTAGCGGCACTCGATATAAATGAGCCTGACAGCTACATCATTCCGCAGTTTGATGAGTTTAATCACAAAGACGTGTTGGTTAAATCAGATCCTACTTTTGCCAGTAGATCGGCAATTGCTATTGAGATTGCCAAGGCAGAGGTTCCAGCGCGGCGCTTAGCTGAGCTGTTCGATCTGGCGATGCAGCGCTGGCATGCGGGTGATAATGATCATGACTATCTTGAGAGCTGGTCACAATTCAATAGCCGTACTCAACAAGCGCTTGAGCAAATCCGCACGCAAGTCACCAGTTTAAACTTAGATCGCCACAGTACGGTACTGGTCTTCACCTCTGGCGGTGTGATCGCTGCTATCACCGCACAACTGTTGCAGCAAGGTAGCCAGACTGCGTATCAGCTTAATAAAAGCTTGGTCAATACCGGGGTAACCTCTCTTACGCTAAAAGATCAAAGCACACGCCTGATGTCTCTCAATGAATATAGTCATCTATTTGCCGACGGTAAACGCTTCGTGACGTGGCGATAGGTGACCAGACTATTCTTTTAGTCATACACACTGGCCTAAATACATAACCATGACTCAGTGATTACTCATCAGCTGTTAGAATATAAATGTAAGCAATTGATTTCAATACCTCATAAGTACCGTTTTATGAGGTATTGAAGCTATTTCGTTATCGTTATACAAAGGATTGGTCATGAAAAATCAATTAATTGGCTTAGCTACCAAAACCACTAAGCAAAGCCAGCAGCAGATATTGAGTGCTGTGCAACCGGCACGCTATCTTAAAGGCTTGAATAAGCAGCAAGTAGGGCGTGATAAGACCATTTTAATCACGGGTGCCAGCTCCGGCTTAGGCGAGGGGATGGCGAGACTGTTTGCCAAGCTTGGCTACAACCTCGCTATCTGTGCGCGCCGTACTGAGCGCTTAGAGCGTTTGAAGTCAGAACTGATGACCACTTATCCCAATATTCGCGTTGAATATCGCGTATTAGACGTCAGTAATTACGATGCAGTTTTTGAGGTGTTTGATGCTTTTGCCGCCGACTTTGGTGGTATCGATCGTGTGGTGGTCAATGCAGGTGTCGGTGAGAGTCGCCGTATTGGTAAAGGTCGCTTTGAGACCAATCGCCGTACGGTTGAAATTAACTTTATCTCAGCACTGGCGCAGTGTGAAGCGGCCATGAGTATTTTTCGAGCCCAGAATAGCGGCCATTTGGTCGTCATATCCAGTATGTCGGCGATGCGCGGTTTACCGAGACACCTGACCACTTATGGTGCGACTAAAGCAGGGCTCGCTCATTTGGCAGAAGGCATCCGAGCTGATATGCTGTTGACCAAATTACCGATTAACGTTTCTACTATTTATCCAGGCTATATCCGTACGGAAATTAACGAAAACGCTAAGCCGTTACCGTTTGAAGTGGATGTAGATACGGGTACGAAAGCAATGGTTGCTGCGATCGAAGCAGGCGTTCAAGAAGCTTGTGTACCTAGCTTGCCCTGGGCAGTGGTCGGTCATGCCATGAAGCATTTGCCGTTACGAGTGCTCAATAAGTTCAGCTGATGATGTTTTTCTTGACGTAAATTTTGGTAAGAGTAAATTCAGAAAAAAGCCCTCTACATCATCTGTAGAGGGCTTTTTTTCGCTAATTTCTGGTATAGCAATTTAGGGTCTGTTGAACATTCAAATATTAGGACTGCTGATTGCTAAAATCGTCCCAAACTAGGCGTAAACCGACGATAATGTCGAGACCTTAGCTAGGCTTATAACAACGTTTAGGGTGATTTTAGTATCAGCCTTTCAGGGCAAGGCTATTTTTTGCCAATACATGGCGAAATTATCTAACCTAGAATGACTAGGCGTCAAAAATTTCACTGCGTATTGTCTAAAAAATAGCCACTGCCAGTGCCACATTTGAATGTTCAACAGACCCTAGCAATAAAAATAAAACAGCTTCGTTTTAATCGTTATATAGTGAGTGAAAAATAATATCGAACCATCACGCACTGCTGATATCAATTTTTTTTGCTTGCTGCGCCTGCGCAGACAGAGGCTACAAAAAACCAATATCAGCAATAGCGTCGCGTTTTTTGGATATTTTGACTAAAGCGTTTGTGGGTTATCCAGCATATGCTGCTCACGTAACTTTTGGCGTAATACTTTACCAACGTTACTTTTAGGCAATTCACTCACAAATTCGATATGACGCGGACATTTATAGCCAGTCAAATTATCTAGCGCAAACTCTTTGATATCGCTCTTAGTGACATTATTGTCGGTAGGAACGATATAGATTTTGACCGCCTCACCTTGATGTTCATCAGGAATACCAATCACTGCACAGTCAATAATACCTTTACAATCTAGCATGACAGACTCAATCTCATTCGGAAAGACGTTAAAGCCTGAGACCAAAATCATGTCTTTTTTACGGTCTAATAAGGTAATGTAGCCTTTTTCGTCCATGCTAATAATATCGCCGGTACGGAAGTAACCGTCGCTGGTAAAGTCATTGCTGTTGTCTTTATTAAAGTAACCTGACGTGACATTCGGCCCTTTGATACACATCTCGCCCGCTTCGTGTAGTCCTACACGTTTACCATTGTCATCGACAATAATGATGTCAACGCTAGGTACGGGTATGCCGATAGTCCCATTGAACTTACGGTCAGTGATGACATTGGCCGTACCTGCGGCCACACCTTCAGTCATCCCCCAACCTTCAACCATCGGGCAACCAGTCACTTCTAACCAGCGTTTCGCAGTCTGCTCAGTAGCAGCCATACCACCAGCTTGTGAAATACGTAACGAGCTAAAATTGAGATCTTTAAAGCTTGGTTGATCCAGCAGGCCTTTAAATAGGGTATTAACCGCAGGAAAAATATGGAACGGTTGTTTTGACAGGGTTTTGACAAAGCCCGGCATATCACGCGGATTTGGTACCAAGATAAAGGTATAGCCTGAACGCATACCCAGTAGGCTTAGCATAAAGGCAAAAATATGATACAGCGGCAAGGCCATGACCATATTAATATAGACTTCGTTAATTTCTGAGGTCACAGGGCGATACCATGCTTCTGACTGTAGCGCCGCTGCTACCACGTTACGCTGAGATAATACAGCACCTTTAGACAGTCCCGTGGTACCGCCAGTATACTGTAAGATAGCTTTTTGCTCTAAAGAGGTCTTCTGCTTTTGAAACGGTAAGTTTTTACCTTTTTTAAGGACCTCAGGGAACTTGGTTACCTCGTGCTTAGGATCATCAAGCTTATATTTGGGTACGAGGCGCTTTACCTGACGGATAACTGTATTGACCAAGATACCTTTAAGGCCCATCATGTCGCCCATTTTTGATAGGACAATACGCTTGATGGCTGTCTCATCGATGACTTGCTCCAGTGCTTGAGCAAAATTATCGACCACAAAGATAATTTGAGCACCTGAATCATTCAATTGATGGCGCAGCTCACGACCCGTATATAGCGGATTAATAGGGGTACACACATAACCGGCGCGCAAAATACCAATCATCGTTGGCAAGTATTGCGGGACGTTTGGCATCATGAGCGCAACCACACTGCCTTTAGGAATGCCTTGCGCTTGTAACCATGCTGCAACTGCTAGTGAGGCCTTATCAACGTCTCCATAAGTGTGCGTCACACCCATGCAGATAGACAGGGGGTGCGGACGGAAGCGGTCAAAGCATTCCTCATAAAGTTCTATCAGGTTTTCGTATTGATCAGGATCGATGGTCTTGGGTACACTTGCAGGATATTGAGCAAGCCAAGGTTTATTCACGGTCATATTTAGCGTCCTTAAATATTAATATAAGTTAAGGTCTTAGAAGAAAGTAGTCACATCCCTGTCAACACCATAAATCATTGCGTAGTAATCAACGCGGTGCTGAGTGCTATCCTAACTATTAACTGACTGCTAACATACGGTGGCCCTTACACAATTTTGTTTAACTACAAAGAATGATGGCTTCTGTAGGATAAACGGCAAATAAGTACATTTAACGATTAAAATGTCACTTAGAAAATATCGTCACGTCTCAATAACCCTTATAAGTTACTTTCAATAAAAACCTTATCAATTAAAACTTTAGAACATCGACTGACATATTTTGGCAACACATTAACACAACTACAACTGAAGTCGATATTATGATAAGCGCACTTCACAGTACATATATAAATTTGATAAATAGAGTGATCTGTGTTGCAAGTCAAAAAACGACAAGCGGTAGATAAGTTAGGATAGGCTGTGCTATATCATAAAAAAATATAATGAAGTAGGGCAACGCTATAGAATACGGTATTTGAGTCACTTATTTTAAAACTAGCGTTACAATATCTTGATGTATTTTTTGAACAGAAGCATACTTTAATGACCGTCATTCACGCGTAAGAAACAGGGCGTTAAATCAAATTTATGAAAATCATCACTATACTGTTTTGAATAGTTGAGCAAAAAAAGCGCCTTACCTTGTAGGTAAAGCGCTTTTTATAATCAAATTTATAGAGCAGTTATATGTGACTGCGTTCAGTTTATTTATAACTGAGGGTGATCCGCGTCATGTTTTTCACGCAGTTTTTGACGTAAAACTTTACCAACGTTACTCTTTGGTAGCTCGCTGACGAATTCGATATGACGTGGACATTTATAGCCCGTCAAATTATCCAATGCAAACTCTTTAATGGTACTTTTGGTGACGTTATTATCTTCTGGTACCACATAGATTTTCACCGCTTCGCCTTGATGATCATCAGGGATACCAATGACCGCGCAATCAAGAATACCTTCACAATCGAGCATGACCGATTCGATTTCGTTCGGGAAGACGTTGAAGCCTGAGACCAAAATCATATCTTTTTTACGGTCTAACAGTCTAAAGTAGCCTTTTTCGTCCATGCTAACGATATCGCCAGTGCGGAAATAACCGTCACTGGTGAAGTCATCACTGCTGTCTCTATTCAGATAGCCTAAGGTTACGTTAGGGCCTTTGACACACATCTCGCCAGCTTGATTGACGCCCACACGATTGCCTTCATCATCGATGACAATCACATCGACGCTAGGGACGGGAACACCAATCGTACCATTAAATTTACGATCTGTAATGACGTTGGCGGTGCCTACCGCGACACCTTCAGTCATGCCCCAACCTTCAATCATCGCACAGCCCGTCGTCTCAAGCCAGCGTTTCGCTGTCTGCTCAGTCGCTGCCATACCACCGGCTTGTGAGATACGCAATGAGCTAAAATTGAGATCTTTGAAGTTTGGATTATCAAGCAATCCTTTAAATAGAGTATTGACCGCTGGGAAGATATGGAACGGTTGTTTTGACAAGGTCTTGATAAATCCAGGGATATCACGTGGATTGGGTACCAAGATAAAGGTATAGCCCGAGCGCATGCCGAGCAAACTCAACATAAAGGCAAAGATATGATACAGCGGTAAGGCCATGACCATATTGATATAGACTTCATTGATCTCCGAGGTAATAGGGCGTGTCCATGCTTCTGATTGCATAGAAGCTGCCACGATATTACGCTGCGATAAAATCGCCCCTTTAGATAGACCAGTAGTACCGCCTGTATACTGTAAAAAAGCTTTTTGGTCCAAGGCCATTCTTGGTTTTTGTAGCGGTAGGTTTCTACCTTTTTTAAGAACGTCAGGGAACTTAGTGACTTCATGCTTAGGATCGTTCAGCTTGTACTTGGGTACCAGACGCTTAACCTGACGAATAATAGTATTTACTAAGATACCTTTTAGACCCATCATATCGCCCATTTTCGATAGGACAATACGCTTGATATTGGTCTCGTCGATAACTTGCTCGAGCGCTTGGGCAAAGTTATCAACCACAAAAATAACCTGAGCACCCGAGTCATTCAATTGATGGCGTAGCTCACGACCAGTATATAGGGGATTGACAGGCGTACAGACATAACCGGCGCGCAAAATACCAATCATGGTTGGCAAATATTGCGGGACGTTTGGCATCATGAGCGCAACCACCGTACCTTGAGGTAACCCTTGAGCTTGCAGCCATGCAGCAACGGCGAGCGACGCTTTATCAATGTCGTCATACGTATGGGTGACGCCCATACAGATACTCATGGGATGCATACGGAAGCGATCAAAGCATTCTTCGTATAGCTCTACTATGCTGCCATATCTATCTGGATCGATCGACTTCGGCATGCCTGCCGGATATTGGGCAAGCCAAGGTTTATTTAACGTCATAGTCAGCGTCCTTGAGGTTTAATATAGATTAAGGTTTGGTGAGAAAGCAGTCATATCCGTGTCAATAAAACAAATCAGCGCTGACGTGAACCATTTGCCGCTGAGAGCGATAACATCCTTATCTATTGACTGGCTGCTAAGATTTTGTTGCCATTATATGTTTTATATCATGATAAAAAGTGGTAAATAAGCGAAGCAACCGTATGGGTAAATCCATACCAAAAGATCTGATTGGTACGAAAAACGTCTTATTAATTACCTGTTATATCAACTAGAAAGAATATAATGATACATTTGAGTAACACATTAGCATGAATCTAATTGTAGGCAATATTAGCATGCAAGTACTGAGCAGTACATACAAAAATTAGATAATTAGATTTATATCTGAGGCAAGATAAATAAGACGCATGGTCACTAAGGCAAGGTAAACTGTTGTTTGCTATTAAAAAAACGTCGGTAAATCAGTAACGCACTGATAGTACATCCCAACGTGCTACTAACACAGATCAAGAACATAGTGATAATCTGATAGCGTACCGCTTGAGTAGGATCTGCACCCGCTAGTATTTGCCCAGTCATCATCCCTGGTAGACTGACAATACCAACCACCAGCATAGAGTTTAGCGTTGGGGTCATGCCATTAATAATGGCGGCTCTTATCTGCTCATGCACAGCTTCGAACGGGCTGGCAGAGAGACTCAACATCGTTTCAATACGTCCTTGCTGCTCATGAAAGGCCTCAATCAACTGGTTGCTGGTCAAGGAGATGGCGGTCAAAGAATTGCCTAATATTAAGCCTAATATGGGAATGACGAATTGCGGTGTATACCACGGCTGTACTCTTAATATAAGCATGATTGCGATACTGGTGACCAATACGGCTGATAGACTGACAGCGAGCAAGGTGTCAGTGAATAAACCTTTGTAGCTGCGTTTGACTCGATTTTTGGCTGCAGCACCAGCGATTACGGTCATGATAGTCAGTATGAGTAGGACTTCGTACCACTGTTCACGAGCAAAAATCCATGCCAGAATCAGACCGATAAAGCTCAGCTGAACGACAGTGCGAATAGCAGCTGTTAATAATGTTTTGGTTAAGGCTAAACGCAGTCGCCAAGAGACGATAAGCACGATAACAATTAAACTGCTGGCAAGCGCAATATCACCATAGGTGAGGAATATTTGCATATCGTCCGTCGCGTTCATAGCGGCTCGTTATTAAAGAGGTTAAAGGGTTTAAGGTGTGATGTAGGTCAGTAAATATCAAATGCCGTCACTATTGGCAGCAACAGTAACGACTGAAGGCTGATGATAATGCTACCTCACTTCGGTTAAGACGCCTGCTTGCATGTGCCAATGTCTGTCGGCTAATGGCATAATGTCTTGCATATCATGCGTCACCCACAATACGCTGCGCTGTGCATCACCGCGTAACCAGTCAATCAGTAAATGTACCAGCTGGGCTGAAGTATCGCTGTCTAAAGCTGCTGTCGGCTCGTCTAATAACAGCATTTGTGGGTTTAGTTGTAAAAGACGTAAAGTGTTGACCAGTTGGCGCTCGCCACCAGATAAATAACCAGCCGCTTGCTGCAAAAAATCGGCGCTGCGCTCTAGCTGAACAAGCTGAGCGATATGCCAGTCAATATCAAAGTCAAGGTGTTGATGCGCTTGTAGGCGATAGGGCATTTGCAAATTCTCAAGTACCGTGCCTTCTAGCAATTGTGGCTGCTGAGCCAGTAGGGCGATACGCGCGCGCCACTCAGGCGGCGGCGTATTATAAATACTATGATAAGCGCTGCTATTGCCAGTACTGCTACTATCACTTCTATTATTTAGCTCTTTATCATTACGCAAATAGACTTCACCGCTGCTCATCGGCAGTAAGCCTGCAAGCACACGCAGTAAAACGGACTTGCCGCTACCAGAAGACCCTGTCAAAAGGGTCACTTGACCTGCTAATAATGTACCGCTAACGTTGTTTATCAAGACTCTTTTGGGTGTCGATAATATTTGCTTAGAAGAAGCGTTTTTTCTGAATTTGCGCGTCCACTTATCATAGATGGCAGACAAGTTATTTGTTTGTGCCTTAATAGTGGGCTGTTTATCACCAGTATCGATTAGCGTGATACGCTTACTATGGACACAGATGTCTTTAAATTCAACGATAGGCATGTCATTATCAACGCTCATAGGTCGGCATCATTGTGTATTTATAGGTTGATCAATCGCTTCTTGTAAGGCCTCACGCAGTTTGTTTGGCACACGAATTGGACGCATTGGTGCAGCGCTCGCAACGGCAACATCCGGCTCTGCTCTGACTTGATTTTGCACGCAAGCGATGACGATTTTACCACTACTTAATAAACTATTATTGGCGTTGGCGTTGTTCTTGGCACTGTTCTTGACGCTATCGGTAGAAGCGTTATCGGTAAGGTTATTATCAGTAGAGGCCTTGTCTGGACTATGACGGTGAATGCTCTGGTAAAAAACGATGCTGGCAGGTTTTAACTCGATTTTATCGACACGCACACTAATGACTTCATCCAGCAGAATGGCTCTTTTATATTGTAAGTCTGCCTGACTCACCACAAAATGCTGTACTTGACCCTCATCAGTCTGTAAGAAATACCCATTTAGACCCAGCTGGCCAAACCAATCGCGGCGGCAGTTTTCAAAAAACACCAAATGATTGGCGTGGTAGACTATACCGCCAGCGTCAGTATGGTTAATATAGACGTTGTAGTCTTTTGCAAATAATGGCGTGATTTGTTTTTTTGTCTTTGGCAAGGTGTTGGCGTTATTGCTAATAGTGGTTGTCATAACAATGCTCAATAATTATTTTAATAAGTGTTGTGTGATCGTCCTGATTTGCTCTCAACGATTTGGTCGCTTTGATTTAATAGTGTTAATTTGCTCGCTTTCATTTAATAGCCATCGTACTAATAGCTACTCTAGCTTAAGATATCAGGGCACGCAACAGTCAGGCTTGCTTACGTCTGTTATCATAGTGATTTATATACGCGTATCAGCACCGTCTTTTCATCAATCAGTATAGGATAGTTTATGACCCGTTTTGTCAGTTTTAATATCAATGGTATTCGCGCTCGTCAACATCAGCTAGAGGCGGTGCGTGAGGTAATCGATCCTGATGTAATGGGTCTACAAGAAACCAAAGTACACGATGAGCAATTTCCTCTAGAGAACATAGAAAGCCTCGGTTACCACGTAGAGTATTTTGGGCAGAAGGGACATTATGGCGTGGCGTTATTGTCCAAGGTTGCGCCTATATTTGTGCAAAAAGGCTTTCCTGGTGAAGACGTTGAGGCACAAAAGCGTTTTATCCATGCGCGTTATGAATTTGACGGTCGTGAAGTTGATGTGCTCAATGGCTATTTCCCTCAAGGTGAAAGCCAAGACCACCCGACCAAATTTCCCATGAAACGTGCTTATTATGCCGATTTGATAGCATATATCGATACCCTAATAACAGAAGGTCGCTCGCTCATCGTCATGGGTGATATGAATATTGCCCCAGAAGATATCGATATTGGTATTGGTGAAGTTAATGCCAAACGTTGGTTGAAAAACAGAAAGACCTCGTTTTTGCCAGAAGAGCGTGAATGGTATGCAGCACTAATGTCACGCGAGTTGACCGATACTTATCGTTTGCACTATCCAGAGAGTACAGAGTTGTATAGCTGGTTTGATTACCGCAGCCGCGGCTTCAACGATGACCCTAAGCGTGGCCTACGTATCGATCATATTTTGTGCACCTCAGACCTAGTCGATGACTGCGTTGATGCCGGTATCAGCTATGAGCTACGTGCCATGGAAAAACCCTCTGACCATGCACCTATCTGGTCGGCATTTAAATTAAGCAAACCCTAGGGCGTGTTGAACACTCACAAATAACATTCTATTTATAATCATAAAAACTGGAAAGTAAGGAAGTCACTATGGCTGTTGGAAATGTTGCAGTACCTGATATTATTTATCCTATCGATGGCATCAAGTTAAGTGCGACTGCTGCAGGCGTACGCTACAAAGATCGTGATGATTTGGTGGTGATTGAGATTGCTGAGACGGCAACCAGTGCCGTGGTCACGACTAAAAACACTTTTTGCGCTGCGCCAGTAAGAGTATTGCGTGAGCATTTTGCTAAAGCCAGTCCGCGCTATTTGGTCACCAATACGGGCAATGCCAATGCTGGGACGGGCGCAGATGGCAAACGCCGCGCGGTTGATATCTGTACAGCGCTAGCTAGTAAAGCAGGCGTGGATGTCAGTTCTGTGTTGCCGTTTTCGACTGGAGTGATTGGTGAGCCACTAAACAGCGAGGCGGTCATCGCAGGCTTAGATAAGGCGCTTACCCATTTAGCTGCTGATAATTGGCTGGCTGCTGCAAATGGTATCCGTACCACTGACACAATCCCCAAACTTGCTAGCCAAAAAGTTGACGTCGCGGGTAGCAGCTATCATATTACTGGCATGTCAAAAGGCTCAGGCATGATACGACCAAATATGGCGACCATGCTTGGCTATGTGGCGACCGATGCCAATATTGCGCCTGATTTATTACAAGAGATGCTAAGTGCCATCAACGAGCAGTCTTTTAACCGTATTACTGTCGATGGTGATACCTCGACCAATGACTGTTGTGTATTGATTGCCACCGGTACAGCCAGCGCTGATATGATTGACAGTCCAGAACATCCGCATTATCAGACTATATTTTCAGCTTTGACTGAGGTATTCGTCCGTCTAGCACAGTTAATCGTACGTGATGGGGAAGGCGCTACCAAGTTTATGACTGTCAAAGTCACTGGTGGCAAGACGACGCAAGAGTGCTGCGATGTGGCGTATGCAGTTGCGCACTCTCCGTTGGTCAAGACCGCGTTCTTCGCTAGTGATGCCAACTGGGGTCGTATCCTTGCTGCAGTGGGTTATGCTGGTATCGAAGATTTGGATACCGAGCAAGTCGATGTTTATCTAGATGAGGTGATGATTTGCCAAAATGGTGGTGTTGCTCCCAACTATACAGAAGCCGCGGGCAAGACCGTCATGAGTCGTCCTGAGATTACCATTCATATTGATCTGGCACGTGGCGAAGCTAGCGATACGGTTTATACCTGCGATTTGTCTTACGATTATGTCAAGATAAATGCTGATTATCGCAGTTAATGATCGTACTAAACGCTAATTAGCGAAAAGTAGATTTTGAAAAATGGTCGGAGTAATGCTTACTTCGGCCATTTTTTATGTTGTCAAATGAATATCGGCTTAGACTGTTTTTTAATACGTTTAACTAACATGAGTTGCAAAAGCTGACGTTACTTTACAAACCAGTTATAGAGGATGAGTCGGTTTGCGACATATACTAGCTCCAGTAAACAATAGACCATACTGCTGAGCGATTACTAGCGTTATTTGGCTGTCTCAATCGATTTTGCCAGTATGGCCCTAAATGCCTACTACGTTTTGAACGTCTATAAATGATTAAAACGAGTTCAAACGGGCGATAATGAATATTAATTAACTGAGGATTGAATAATGAAAAAATTAGCACTTGCTGCGTTGATGACTACTTTTGCCCTGTCAGGTTGTTCTACTATGGGTATGGATAATGAGCGTACGATGGTCGTTGAAGGCCAAACTATGAATGTTAAAGTGATTAATATTCCAAGTTTTGAAGTAGAGATTGCCCCGCGTAAAGCGGTTTGTGGCCTGACCACCGCTAATGGCACCAAAGTTGAATCAGAGTGTTTACAGTATCGTCAAACATATCAGAAAAACTATACTACTTTGAATGGTAACATCCAAGGTTTCACTTATGAGCCAAACTATCGTTACATCTTAGATGTACGCCAAGAAGCGGTAACTGACGAAGCCTCTAATGTCGTTAAGCCTATCTGGATCTTAAATGAAGTGGTTTCAAAAACTGCTGAGTAATCAGATGATCTTATGAATTTTTGAACAAGTAAATAGTCTATGTTCAAATAATTTATAAAATAAAAAAGCCTCTAATAATTTAGAGGCTTTTTTTATGGGCTGCTTTTAGGGCGTGTCCTCAATTCAATTGATCATATCTAAACGGGCTAAAAATGGCTAAATTTTGCCAAACATCGTTAAATAGCTGGTTAATATCCCGATATTATCTGCGCTATTTTCCTTGTTTGACTGCAATTTATCTCATTTTTATCACCATTTTTAAAATGAGGACACACCCTAATACTTTAATAACGAAGCCAACTCAATGATAACTTGACTTAACATTGATTCAATAATGACAATAATAGCCGGTAGCTACGATTAGCATTGGCTATATTTTACGCTGACACCATGAGTCGCGGTGGGAATACGGTTATCAGCATACACCGCCAGACCACCGCGCGCCGTTTCTTTATACTTGTCTAGCATATCAGCGCCAGTTACTTTCATCGTTTCAATCACTCTATCTAAAGAGACAAAGTGCTGACCATTACCGCGACAGGCAAGACGGGCAGCATTGATCGCTTTTACCGCGCCCATGGCGTTGCGTTCAATACAGGGAACCTGAACCAAGCCGCCGATAGGATCGCAAGTGAGACCTAAATTATGCTCGATACCAATCTCAGCGGCATTCAAGCATTTGGCAGGATCGCCGCCCATAATCTCAGCCAAGGCAGACGCCGCCATTGCGCAGGCCGAGCCGACTTCGCCTTGACAGCCGACCTCAGCGCCAGAGATAGAGGCGTTTTGCTTAATAAGGCTGCCAATAGCAGTGGCATTTAACAAAAACTTATAGACGCCGCTTTGGTCGTAGTTGGGCAAAAAGTCACGATAATAGTGCAGGACGGCTGGTATGATGCCAGCGGCACCGTTGGTAGGCGCGGTGACTACTTTGCCGCCATTGGCGTTCTCTTCGTTGACGGCGAGCGCATATAAGTCAACCCAATCCATCGCTGCCAATTTATCGGTTTCTGCAATCGGTTGGTTCTTCTCTGCACATAACTGTGAATATAAGTCTTGTGCGCGGCGTCTGACATCTAGACCGCCTGGCAAAATACCGCCATTTTCACAGCCCTGTTTGACACAGTCTTGCATGACGTCCCAGATGCTATCTAAGTAGGCAAAGACTTCTGTCTGTTCACGATAATGACACTCGTTCGCCAGCACCAACTCACTGATGCTCAAGCCGTTTTGACGACACTGTTCTAATAGCTCTGCGGCGTTATTGAAAGGATAGGGCACGCTATCAATGGTAGGGCTGGCATGGTCTTCATCTGGATCAGTGGCGTCTTCTTCGTTAATGACGAAACCACCACCAACCGAATAATAGGTTTGCTGATAACGAGTACCATCGGCCAATACCGCCCGGAGCGTCAAGGCATTGGGGTGATAGGGCAGGACGGTATCATCGTACCAATAAATGTCACGCTCGGTATCAAAAACAATCGAATGAGTACCTGACACATTCAGCTTTTTTTCCGAAAATATCGGCGCTAAGTAGCTGCCGGTTAGCCGTGTATCGATGGTGCTAGGCGTATGTCCTAGCAGTCCCAATAAGATGGCGGTATCCGTTGCATGGCCTTTGCCCGTCGCTGCTAAGGAACCATACAACTCAATCTCAATACTGCTGATAGCCGTCAGTTCTGTTTGCTGCAGAAGTGATTCCAAAAACAAGTTGGCTGCCACCATCGGACCGACGGTATGTGAGCTTGAAGGGCCAATGCCAATTTTAAATAAATCAAAAACACTAATCATAATAAATCACCAAAATTTTATGTGCTTCAGCATGGCTTATCGATTGGCTTTAGCACTGGCATGAAAAATATAATAAACACCTCAAACCAAACACCGATAAGTGTTTAGTTTGGGGTGTTGTCTATGAATGTATGTCTACATGGGACAAATGAATAATAACTTTTATTTGTTACTAAACTCCGTTATGATGCTTGGAGCCAGCGTTTATGTAACATCCTGTAAGTTAGTTGTCGCTAAAATAGGTCATCGCTAAAATAAGTCAGTCAAAAATGACCGAGACGATGGTTCAAGTAGAACGTATCCGACTTTATATCTCTAGCATAACATGGCTATCGTACCAAATAATACTTTTGGTTTGCGACCTTGCAACATAAATGAATGAATTAGCTGATATATGACAAGTGCTATAGTGTAAAGCCTTGCTTCACTATTGTTTTTGGCTATAACCCGCTATTTATTGATATTTTTTCACTCAGTTTTTTATTGATCCAGTTATTTAGCCTATTATTGGCTTCGCCCACATAGGACAAGCGTGCATGACATCTCCCACCGATCATTCCTCTCAATCAGACAACAGCGCTGATACACTATCTACTCGCAACGCTTTAGAGGCGGCTGGCATTCATTCAGCAGCAGCTACGAGCTACCCAAAGAACCCAGATTTTGAAAATGGTCGTTGGTTTCCAACATGGCGACCTTATGGTGGTGATTTGGATCGTGATCCGGTCGGTATCAATGAGTATCTACCACCGTCAAAAAGTATACTGCTGGGTGTGCAGCATACTTTTGCCATGTTTGGGGCGACGGTGCTTGCACCATTATTAATGGGCTTTGATCCTAATCTAGCGATTTTGATGTCCGGTATTTGTACCGTGATGTTCTTTATGATCACGGGTGGGCGCATGCCCAGTTACTTAGGCTCAAGCTTCGCCTTTATTGGTCCCGTCATTGCTGTCACTGCTTATGCAGGCGTAGGCTTTAATGACAATTTGAATGTCGCTTTGGGCGGTATTATGGCTTGCGGTATCATCTATGCACTGATTGGGCTGCTGGTCATGAAGACTGGGACAGGCTGGATTGAGCGTTTGATGCCACCTATCGTCACTGGTGCCATCGTCATGATTATTGGTTTGAACCTAGCACCAGTCACTATACAAGGGGTGTCTGCCAATCAGTTTGATGCTTGGATGGCCACCTTAACTGTATTGCTTATTAGTGGTGTGGCTGTTTTTACGCGCGGTATGTTACGTCGGCTGTTATTACTGGTGGGCTTAATATTGTCATACGTCGCCTATTTTGTGATGACCAATGTGATGGGCTTCGGTATTCCCATTGATTTTAGCGGCGTGTCTGCTGCTTCATGGTTTGGTCTACCAAGTATCCATTCACCACGTTTTGAGATGGGTGCTATTATCTTAATAGCGCCCGTGGCTTTTATTCTAGTGGCTGAAAACTTGGGACATTTCAAAGCGGTGGAAGGCATGACCAAGGCGCGCGTGACCCCTTATATGGGTCGGGCATTTTTCGCTGATGGCTTAGCGACTACTTTTTCAGCAGGTTTTGGCGGCACAGGCGTCACTACTTATGCAGAAAACATCGGCGTCATGGCGGTGACTAAGGTATATAGCACCACAATTTTTGTCATCGCTGGACTGGTGGCTATCTTGCTTGGGTTATCACCAAAATTTGGCGCAATTATTCAAACGATACCACCGGCATTATTGGGCGGCGCTTCTATCGTGGTATTCGGACTTATCACTGTCGCTGGGATCAAAATCTGGATAGACAACCATATCGACTTTAGCAAAAACAGCAACCTCATCATCGCTGCTGTCACTGTCATCATGGGTACGGGCAACTTTAGCTTGCATCTGGGCGGCTTTGACTTGGGTGGTATCGGCACGGCTACCTTAGCTGCGATTGTGCTTAATGCCTTATTTAATAGACAAAAAGTTTAGTCGTCAAAAAGACTGATTTTTTTAATCATAAAATTAAAGAACTTAATATATTGATAAGCAAAAGCCACAATAATTATTGTGGCTTTTATTTGTGATGACACTGCTTTATAAACATTGTTATTTGCTGCGATCTTTATTTATAGTTACGCTTATAAAACCGTGCGAAAAATCGATAACGACGAAGTGCGCGCGGCTTGGGCTTCAATGAACCCAAGTAAATGGCAAACATCGTCAACAGCGCACCGCTCCATTGTAAGGTATTAATCGGTTTGTCCAGCCAGCTATAGTCAATCACTAAGGCGGCAATCGGCTCAGTTAGTAGCAGTAGCCCTGTCAGTGCCAAAGATAGCTTGGGAATAGAGTAGGCAATCAGACCCCAAGCTAAGCACTGCATGACGGTACCATAAATAAGCACCCAGCCAATCTCAGACCACGTATTGGGCAGGATATTGCCCATATCAAACACAAACATCGGAATAACCATCGCCAGCACACCGCCGATACTGATCAGCTGCATCAGCATAAATATGGGCGTGGGTTCGGTATCGTGCGTCTTACGAATAAAAGTCATTGAGGCAGCCAACATCGCCCCTGAGACAATGCCCGTCACAAACCCCCACGTAGCTGCTGTATTTTGCGCAAACTCTGGGCTGCCTATCATCGCCACGCCAAGCATCGCCAAAAACAAGCTGATGAGCTGCAAAATAGATTGTCGTTCATTAAAATATAAAAAGCCAATCGCTGCCAAAAAGAAAATCTGCAAACTATTAAGTAAGGTTGAAATACCAGGCCCCACGGCATAGATGCTCTCATGCCAAAGCGCCAAATCTAACCCTAAAAATGCGCCTGATAATAGACCATAAAAAATAGCGCGTCTCGAACGTGGCAATCGTTGCCCCATGACTCTAGCTAAAATAGCAAAGACCACTCCTGAGATGGCGAGTCGCCAAAACGACATGGCCCAACCGCCGATATCAACGTGCGCGACGATTAGACTGCCTAGACCGAATATAACGCAACCAATGACCAAGCCAATAGGTGCAGAGCGTGAAGCGGCAATAGCCATAGATTGTCCTTAGTTTGGTCACGTGCAAATGGGTAACGATCTGCTGAAAGTTTAGGGTATGCACGATATAATTCAGATACCGACATTGTCGATGTTTTACAGCCAAAATGAAATGGTTGAAACATAATTTATTCTTATGATGACTGTATGTAATAGTGCTTATATCATCGAGTCGCATCCTTACAGGAATAGCATTGGCGCAAAGCCCATGATTTGCTAATCTATCTTTTATCGCTCTTTTAAAACACTCAATATAGTTCCTACTACTTTTAGCCTAGGTTTATTTATGCATCGACAGACTCAATCAAAAGCGCCGCTTTCCCCGATATTTGGATCGCCGCTAAAAGTAACGCGCTACGGTGCTACCATTAGCCTGTTAATCAGTGCGTTATTTATGATGCCGACTGCACACGCCGCCAGCTGTAAAATTCCCAAAAGCTATTATAAAAATGTCTCTTGTACCGCGAGTAACGGTTATTTTCTAGCAACAAAGGACTTCGGTGCACCAGTAGCGTTGCTAAATAGTAAAGGCAAAAAAGTCGTTGATTTATCACGCTATCAAAAAGTCGATGCAGATAAGATAGCTGGTGGCTTGCTACCCGTGCTGCGCAATAGTCACGTCGGCTACCTTAATATGCAGGGCCGTGAAGTAATACCTGCGACCTACGATATGCTAAAGGAAAGTCAGGGTTGGGCGCGCCCAGTATCTGATGGACGTATCGTGGTCAAAAAAGATGGCAATTATGGGGTTATCGATACGGCGAATAAGACCGTCGTGTCGTTTTCTGCGTCAATCAGTGATATTGACGATTATCGTGGCGGTGTGACGCAAGTACGTAAAAATCAAGCGACCAGTTGGTTGGATAAAAATGGCAAAGCCACTAGCAATCCAAATGGTAGTAACAGTAATAATGAGCCTTTGTCCTCGAAGCAAACTGCTAATAATAGCTCTGCTACAGCGCCAGCGCAATCTAGGCAAGCAGTGCCCAATCGTTTTACGACGTTACAACCACGTCAGCAAGATGGTCGATGGGGTTTCGTCGATGAAAACAATGTGACGATGATTACTTATTCATTTGATGATGCTCGCCCTTTTTCAGAAGGATTGGCTGGCGTGCGTATCGATGATAATTGGGGTTTTGTCAATCTGGGCGGTGAGCTGGTGATTCCTTTTCGCTTTGCTAATAGCGGTGTATCGAGTGGTGACAGTTACCAAGGCAGACCCGCCTTTACCTTTACCAGTGGCAAAGCGTGGATTGGTAACCTAAAAAATGGCAATAAGATGTGTATTGATAAAGAAGGGACGGGTGTCGGTTGCGATTAGGGCGTGTTTAAATTAGGGCGTGTTTAAATGAAAAGATCGACGTAAAATAGCCAGCATAAAAAAGAGCGTAAAACCTACGAATCAATAGTAGGGTTTACGCTCTTTTTTATGGGCAAAAAATAAAACTACTGGTCTAATAGGTGCTTGCTGATTAAATCGACCATATAAGGTTGGTAGTACTCTGGAATATCGTGTGCCATGCCTTCGATTAAATGAAACTTGGCATTCGGAATAGTCTTAGCGACTACGCGTCCTTGCGAAGGAGGCAACAGCCCATCTGCACTACCATGCAGCACAATCGTCGGTGCTTTGACTTGCTTACTAAACCGGCTAATAGAGCCTGATGCTAAGATAGCATTGAGCTGCTGTACAGTGCCAAGCGGATGAAAGTTGCGCTGATAACGTAACTTAGCAATTTCACGCACCATGCGCACGTTGACATGTCCTGGGGTGCCGACTGTCTTCATAAACCAGACACTATGGCGCACGATATCGCGCTCAGAATGACTCTCAGGACGATTGATAAGCGTATACAACTGCTTAGGCTTCGGCGGCTTTAAGAATGCCCGATTGGTGGTGGTAAACATCAAGGCCATGCGTTGTACTAGGCTTGGATAGCGTGCCGCCACAATTTGGGCAATCATACCGCCCATAGAAGCACCAAGTAGGTGGGTCTTACCTAGCTGCAACGCTTTAATCAAACGCGCTGTATCTTCGGCCATATCGGTTAAATTATAAGCAACCTGCGTACTTTTATTAGACAATCCGGTTTGCAAACGCATCATCATTTTTAGTTGGCTGATACGCGGTAGACCATCGATCTGCACCTTAGAAGACAAGCCAATATCCCGATTGTCAAAGCGAATCACAAAGAATCCGGCATCAATAAGGCGCTTGATAAAATTGTTCGGCCAAAATATCATTTGCGAGCCAAGACCCATAATCATCAACAGTGGTGGGTAATTGGGATTGCCGCCTGCCTCAACACACAACTCGATGCCATCACCTATATCTATCATCGCTTGATGGAGGTGTTCGCTCAGGTTTGATTCGCGCCATTGGTGTTTGCCAAATCGTTGCCAGTCAGGAGTAGGGTATAGCCCATCCTCTCCAGCGCTCTTAGGCAATGGCGCGTTATTGATATCATTGGATTTTGTCATGAAGTGTCCTAATTAGAGAGTCGTCTACTAAATCTCAAGCATCTCAAAATCAAGCTTGCCAACACCGCACTCGGGGCAAATCCAGTCTTCAGGGATGTCTTCCCACTTAGTGCCAGGCGCAATCCCTTCTTCAGGACAGCCAAGCGCTTCATCGTATATCCAGCCACAGACGATACATTCATAACGTTTCATAAATAGTCCTATCGATCATTACCAGTGTTACAGGGTGTCTTTAGCGCGTCTACTGAGCATTGACGCTCATATTTGGACGGTAAAAACGCCCGTAGTTTAGCATATAACCGGTGTTTTAATAGTTAAGTTTACACTTGTATATTGAGATAACCGCGCTTTTATCAAGTCTGATATGAGCATTTCGTTGATTTAAACGAGTCTATCATTGCTCGTTTGACCGCTATATTACACCAAATTATGTTATAGTAATCGCTACTAATTTCACGGTGATGTCTGTCATTTATCACCGTCACTTATTACCATCTAAGCCATATGAAATAAGGGTTATTATGAGCGTCAACGCCGCCGCTACATCTACTAATACTGAAACTGAGCCGTCTCATACGCTCAATACCGACCATCCGTTTTGGCAGGTTATTCGCACAGTACCAAACTTCCCGAAAGTCGGCATTGATTTTTATGATATTACCCCGTTACTGCGCAGTCACATTAATGCGGTGATTGATGCGCTGCTTGCGGTATTGCCAGATGGGCTGATGGATGAAGTGGACTGTTTGGGTGCAGTAGAGGCACGTGGCTTTGTGTTTGCCAGCTTGCTGGCAGGTCGCTTGGGTAAAGGGATGATTTTGTTGCGTAAGCCCGGTAAGTTGCCGCCGCCTGTTGCCAACAAGGCCTATGCGCTAGAATACGGTAAAGACACGCTTGAGATGCAAAATAACCTGCCTCCTGAGCGAGTATTGTTGGTCGATGATATTTTGGCAACCGGCGGCACGTTGACTACCGCTTATGAGCTGTGCCAATCAGCGGATCATACTGTGGTCGGGGCTTTAGTACTGCTAGACTTGGTTGACTTGCATGGTGAGTTCCCCGTGCCTGTTTATACGGTGCTAAAAGCTTAACGTTAATTTTTAAATTGACCATAAAGAAAAAGCGCGCTGATATAAGGTCAGCGCACTTTTTTGCTATCGATATTTTTTATTTGTCTTGTTGATAACGTTCGCAAGTTTGCTCTACTATTTTGCGCCCGATCGTTTTTGGCGTTGTAATTTTAAAATCCTTGGTGGTCAATATGGGTTTGTCTGATTGCCAAGATTTTATGACTTTATTATCAGCGCCATAATTCACGTAGGCTCGTCGATAGTAACTGGCATCTTTACAAGATATCAATAATTGCTGATCGCTATGGTCTATAGCGCTTTCTTTTTTGCTCTTTTTATCTTTTTTATCCGTCTGTTGTAGCTGCGGCGGATAGGTTCTACGAATGGATGCCAAAATGTTTTCGACATGATGCTCATCTATGATATTGATATCAGAGCTTTCAATAGAGTCGGAATCTAGGCTGAAAGTCGAACCAGAATCAGTCTCAGATATCTCTATCCAGTTTACTGCATGTGCACTAATCGCTAGCGCACTACCTGCTAATACCACTGATAGCCGTCTCATAATCAAGCCTTACTTCTTGTTATTTGAAGTAGGTTATAATAGCTAACTTACTATTAGCAGGCAAATCTCTTTTATTTGCCGGTGTTTAACTGCGCGTTATCGTAACGACTAACTGCGCATCGCAGCCAATGCCTGAGCAAGCTCATCACGCGCACCGATAAAGCCATCGATACCCTTGGGTAGCAAGTCTTGGGTAACGGTATCCTTTTGATAGGCTTGACTGAACTCTTCCTGCGTCAAACTTACTCGAGTCATATCATCTAACGCCATCGACATGCTTGGTGAAAGCTGACGAGGGACTTCTATATCCATCGCTGCCAACTCATCAATGAGATCGGGAGCCATGGTCAACAGATCACAGCCTGCCAATGCCAATATTTGCTCAGTAGAGCGAAAGCTTGCGCCCATTACTTGCGTGTTGTAGCCATGTTGCTTGAAATATTGGTAAATAAGCTTGACCGATTGCACACCCATATCATCAGAGACAGGCACGTTCTGACGGTTTTGTTGGCGTTTTTGCCAATCTAAAATACGACCAACAAAGGGTGATATGAGGGTCACGCCAGCGTCAGCACAGGCAATCGCTTGATGCTGTCCGAATAATAACGTCAGATTGCAGTGAATACCCTGTGTTTCTAGATAACGCGCGGCCTCAATGCCCTGCCACGTCGCCGCCATCTTGATGAGGACACGTTCTGAGTCGACCCCTGCTAGCTGATAGGCCTCCATAAATGCTAGGGCTTTATCGATCGTCGCTTGGGTGTCATAAGACAAACGCGCATCGACCTCAGTTGAGACACGCCCTTCGATTAGCTCTAAAATATTACAGCCAATCTTGATAGTGAGCGCATCAATGACATCGTCTACGTTACCTTGATAGCGACTCATCGTCTCTGAGAGCATAGACTGGTTATCAGGATGAATAAGGGCTTTGGTAATGAGACTGGGATTGGTGGTCGCATCGACAGGTTTTAAGCGAGCAATAGCGCTAAGGTCGCCAGTATCAGCGACAATGGTGGTCATGGTGCGAAGCTGTTGTAATGCGCTCATCAGGTATCCTTGTATGAATCAATTAACAGGGTGGTGTTTTAAAATTATTAAGTGTTAAAAAGTATTTAAATGTTAAAAGATTGGTTATGTTCTAAAGATTAAATGTATTTAAAAGGTGTTTATGCTTTTGTTCGTGGTGCTAGTTACCATTAGTTTTGAACTGTAACATAGTTTTGAGCCACTGTTCTGCTATATAGTCATTCCACTATAAAAGTATTACTGCGTTAACACCGTTTGAAGTATTAAATATACCTCTACACTCGGTTGCCTTGTACTACTTTTAAATTTAATCAACTATAGTTCCCCGTACATGGCTGCCAAATTGGATAACTGTGCTAATATTTATGACGGTTCGATGCTTTACACGCATTTACGAATGGGCACTGCGCGTAGTTTTTGTTATAGTAGAGCCGGTCAGCGCATCTTCTGCTGTATTAACGGAGTAATCCACACGCCGTATCGGCGAGCAGGGTAAGAATAAAGCGGGCAAAGCAGCCTATGTTGATAAACTGGTTTAGCAAACAGGGACTATCAATATGGTTGGACTCAGTTATCAATAAATATAATTATATGCAAACATAAAAACAGTGATTATTAACAGTTATAAAACTCAGTAATAATATTAGAAAAAGGATGGGCGGTAATGAGTGAGCAGTCACCAGAGCAAAAAATGGATAACCTAAATAAAAGCAGCGCAAGCGATAACTCAAGCGAAAAAGAGTTTTTAGATCAGCTGCGCCACAGTATTGATAGCGTAGACTGCGACATTCAAACGCTGATCAACAACCGTGCCAAACTGGCTCAGCAAGTGGCGACGGTCAAAAAAGAGCACATAGCAAAAAGTCCTACGGCTGAAAAAAGCAATCCTATTTTTTATCGCCCAGAACGTGAAGCTCAAGTACTAAAAGCCGTGATGGCACGTAATACTGGTCCAATCGCTGATGAAAAAATGGCCCGTTTGTTTCGTGAAATTATGTCGGTGTGCTTAGATCTAGAAGCGCCGCAACGTATTGCCTTTTTGGGTCCAGTTGGCACCTTTACTCATGCCGCCGCCCTCAAGCATTTTGGTAAAGCGGCTGATACCGTACCAATGACGACCATCACTGATGTATTCCGTGAAGTCGAAGCGGGGACGGCAATGTATGGCGTTGTGCCGGTTGAAAACTCATCAGAGGGTGTGGTCAATCATACTTTGGATGGCTTTTTGTCTTCTACCTTAAAAATAATTGGGGAAGTTGAGCTGCCCATTCATCAAAACTTCTTGGTCGCTGAGCACACCAAGCTTGATGGTCTCAGCCGTATTTATTCGCATCAGCAGTCACTAGCCCAGTGCCGTCATTGGCTCGATGTCAATTATCCCAATGTGGAGCGTGTCGCTGTATCGAGCAATGGTGAAGCCGCACGTCGACTCAAAAATGAATGGCATTCAGCAGCAATTGCAGGGGATGTCGCAGCCGCAGAGTATGACTTGCATAAGCTTTACTCAAATATTGAAGACAATCCAAGCAACACCACACGCTTCCTTATCATCGGTCACGAAGCGATTGCGCCATCAGGACAGGATAAAACCTCTATCGTCGTCTCAGCTCATGACAAAGCGGGCGCGCTTATCGAAATCTTAAAGCCCTTGTCTTATCATGGCGTGTCGATGACCAGTATTGAGACGCGTCCTGAACGTCCTAATAAATGGGCCTATGTCTTCTTTATTGATATGGACGGTCATATCAACGATCCAAATGTCAGTGCGGCCATCAATGATATTCGCCCGTTAGTGAAGGATTTACGTGTGTTGGGTTCATACCCAAAAGCCGTGCTATAGTCAATTCACTATAAAAGTGTGACAGCGTTAACCTTGCTTGAAGTATTAAATATAGCTGTACGCTTGGTTGCCTTGTACCACTTTTGAATTGAACCGACTATAACTATCTGTCCTTGTTGCTCTTTTAAATTGAATCAACTACTTTAAATTGAAGCAATTCTACAGCGCTAGTTTGTGCTCGAAAGACTCGTTAAATTACTCATTAGTATCAATAAATCGTAGATGCGTCATCACTTCTAAGGATAAACCATGCAGACACCTCAATCGACTGAGTCAAATTTATCACCGCTCATACCTGCCTATGACAGTATCTTAGAGCTTGCTCCGTATCAAACAGGCAAGCCGGTGGAAGAGTTGACGCGCGAATATGGCGTCTCAGATGTGGTGAAGCTTGCTAGCAATGAGAATCCAATGGGCTGCTCACCGCAAGTGACGTTGGCAGTGACAGAGCAGCTTAGTCAGCTGGCGCGTTATCCTGATGGTAATGGTTACTACCTAAAGCAAGCATTGGCTGATTTTAATGATGTGAATATCGATCAGATCACCTTGGGCAATGGCTCTAACGATTTGCTCGATATCTTGGCGCGTAGTTTTGTGGGTACGGATGACGCGATCGTCTATAGCCAGTATGCCTTTGTGGTTTATTCGATGCTAGCAAAAATGCAAGGCGCGACGGGCGTAGAAGTGCCCGCGCAGCGTTTTGGTCATGATCTCAACGCCATGAGCCAAGCGGTTCAGGACAATCCTAATACCAAAATTGTCTTTATTGCCAATCCTAACAACCCAACCGGAACACAGCTTGAGCATAAAGCGCTGCGTCAGTTCGTCGCAGGTGTGCCAAGCTCAGTATTGGTGGTATTGGATGAAGCCTATATTGAGTACAGTCCTGAGAGTAATAACAGAGCGCTAATCGAGGATTTTGATAATGTGGTCATCGTTCGCACCTTCTCCAAAGCGTATGGATTAGCAGGTCTGCGAGTTGGCTATGCACTAAGCTCGGTAGCAGTTGCGGATTTATTAAACCGTATCCGTCAGCCATTTAATGTCAGTCGTGTTGGACTGGCGGCCGCCGCAGCAGCACTTGGTGATCAAGATTTCATTGAAAAAGTACGCTTGACCAACGAAGAGCAAATGCGCTGGTTAGAAAAGCAGTTTGATGCTTTAGGGTTGGGTTTTGTTAAGTCGCATGCCAATTTTATCATGGTAGAAATGGACGATGAAAATGCGCTATCGATCAATCAAGCATTACTTGAGCAAGGGGTCATCGTGCGGCCATTGGTAGGCTATGGCTTGCCTACTTGGTTGCGTATCACGGTAGGCGTTGCAGAAGACAATATGCGCCTGATTGATACACTACGCTCTATACTGACTGATGATTAGACAATTAAACTTTATAAAATGAATGTCAGTTTGTTTGACCTAAAAACACGTTCGTTTGTTCAAAGAGAAAAGCCGTGAGTTGCCAGCAAAACATTCAAAATGATCAAAATAATAATAGGCAGTCCGCTATCAATACCCAGCCGCCGTTATTTAAGCAGGTTTGTGTCATCGGTCTAGGGCTGATTGGCGCAAGTCTTGCGCAAGCTATCAAAGATAATGGTTTAAGCGCGCGCTTGGTGGCAGTAGATCGACATGCACCAAGCATCGATGAAGCCATTCAGCAGGGTTTGCTAGATGCGGGTAGTGCCGTCTTAAGTGAAGTGGTATCAGGCAGTGACTTGATTGTCATCGCCGTGCCAGTGCAAGCGGTAGAGGCCGTGTTTGTCGATATCAAATCCGCTATGGATAATGGTCAGCTTGTGTCCGATTGCATCATTACCGATGTCTGTAGTACCAAGGTTAATATCATTGAAGCTGCCAAAGAAGTATTTGGGGCTTTGCCGACAGGATTGGTACCTGCGCATCCGATTGCTGGTGCCGAAGATTCAGGGTATCATGCGCGGCGTGCCACATTATTTGTCAATCATAGCGTGATTATATGTGAGCTGCCAACGACGGATTCTGCCGCTATTGCTAGATTGCGGCAGTTATGGGAAGCAGTGGGCGCTTCAGTGATGGCGATGTCCGCTGACCATCATGATTCTATTTTGGCGCATACCAGTCATTTGCCGCATTTGCTGGCGTTTAATCTGGTCGAGCAGCTGGCAAGCCATGATGACAATTTAGATATGTTTCGTTATGCAGCAGGGGGCTTTCGTGACTTTAGCCGTATTGCTGCCAGCGATCCTAAAATGTGGCATGATATATTTTTTGCCAATCAAAGCGCCATCGTAAGCGCTCTTGACGAGTATGGCGTTTATTTACAGACCATGCGTCAGCTTATTATTGATAAAGATTCAACCGCCCTGATGGGACTTTTGGGCCGCGCGCAAGCCGCACGGCGACATTTTGGCCATATGTTAGCCAGCACTCCTTATACGGATACTTCTGCCATGTCAGCTTCTTATAATATTACTCCCAGCAATACCGTCTCTGGCACCATTAACATTCCTGGTGACAAGTCTATCTCGCATCGCAGTATCATGCTCGGTAGCCTTGCGACAGGGGTGACCAATGTCACAGGATTTTTGGAAGGGGAAGATGCGCTTGCCACCTTGCAAGCTTTTCGTGATATGGGCGTGACCATTGAAGGGCCTGATAACGGTAAATTGATCATTCATGGCGTTGGGATGAATGGTCTAAAGCCAAGCAAAACGCCATTATATATGGGCAATTCGGGTACTAGTATGCGGCTGCTGGCAGGTATCTTGGCGGCACAAGCATTTGATAGTGTGTTAATCGGTGATACGAGTTTAAACAAGCGCCCTATGGAGCGTGTCGCAGCGCCATTGCGCGCCATGGGTGCCGTGATTCAAAGTACGGGTCATAGCGGTACTGCGCCGCTAAGTATCACTGGTCGTGATAGTGTCGGACAGCCGCTGCAAGGGGCTGAGTATGATATGCCAGTCGCGTCTGCACAAGTTAAGTCTTGCTTATTGCTGGCTGGACTGTGGGCAAAAGGCACAACGACTGTCATTCAACCTGAAGTTAGCCGTGACCATACCGAACGTATGCTCTCAGCCTTTGGTTATCCTGTGACTGTTGATGGCAATCGCATTAGCGTTGAAGGGGGTGGCACGCTCACAGGCGGTGATATCGCTGTCCCTGCGGATATCTCATCGGCGGCCTTCTTTATGGTAGCCGCTGCTATTAGTCAAGATAGCGAATTGACCTTAACGCAAGTGGGTATTAATCCGACACGTACGGGTATTATCGATATCTTACAACTGATGAATGCTGATATTAGCCTAAGCCATGAGACGCATGTGGGCGGTGAGCCAGTCGCTGATATTACTATTCGTAGCTCAAAACTAAAAGGTATTGAGATTCCAGAATATTTAGTGCCTTTAGCGATTGATGAGTTTCCAGTCTTATTCATTGCTGCTAGCTGTGCCCAAGGTCGTACAGTATTAACGGGTGCAAAAGAGTTGCGCGTTAAAGAATCAGATCGCATTGCCGTGATGGCAGATGGTCTACAAACGCTTGGTATTGATTGCACCGTGACTGAAGATGGTCTAATTATTGAAGGTAAAGGTATTGAAGGCAAGGGCAGTAATGTTGATGTTAATGAGGTTAATAACAGCCAGCCAGTCTTCGGTGGCGGTCAAATTACCTCACATCATGATCATCGTATTGCCATGAGCTTTGCGGTTGCCAGCTTACGCGCATCCAAGCAGATTACCATTGAAGGCGTTGAGACCGTCAATACCAGTTTTCCAGGGTTTGCTGAACTTGCCAATCAAATCGGTATGTCTATTCAAGTGGATAATGGTGTAGCCTAATGCTAAAAACCCTAATAGTTTGATAAGCAGTATTATTGGCTTTTGAGATGCTGACTTCTGGATTTAATGAAGCCAGCAAGGCTGCTTTTTAGCCTTTCTTGACCTTGATATAAAAGTTATTTTCAACGTGGTTATCGTCAGCAATGTGTTGATACTTTAATAGTATTAACGCATTGCTTTTTACTTTCTACCCTATATGTAGTAACCCTGCGCTCTTACCGCTAAGTTTTCATTATTGATAAACATTAGGTGAGGTCGCGCTTTGCTCTAATTTAAGTTGTCTTGCCTTATGACTACTCAAAATGTCGTCAAAAAACCAGTCGTTCCAATCAAAACTACGAGAAATGGTATCGTCACTGCGCTGATCGCTTTTTGTATATGGGGTGCATTTCCTTTATATTTTAAACAATTGGCCGCTTATAACGCGACAGAAATCATCGGTCATCGCATTGTTTGGACGTTTGCTTGTTTGCTCATCGTTGTGGTCGTGACCAAACGTTGGCAGTGGATAAATACCTTAAAACAAAATCCAAAATGGATAGCCTTGACCTTTTTGTCAGGTATTATTATCGCCACCAATTGGCTCACCTATGTATGGGCGGTCAATCACGATCAGATACTTGAGGCGAGCTTGGGGTATTTTATTGGCCCGCTCGTTGGCGTGGCGTTATCGATGATTTTATTCAAAGAGCGCCTGCGACCTTTACAATGGGTCGCGATTGGGTTTGCGCTATTGTCTGTGGTCATTCAAGTCGTGATGCTCGGTAGTCTGCCATGGCTATCGCTCATTCTTGCCTTTAGCTTTAGTACTTACGGTACGATTCAGCGCCAAACGCCATTGACCGCAGTCGATGCAATGTTTGTTGAAACTACCATGTTGGTACCCATCTTTATTTGGTGGTTTTGGCAAGCGGATGTGGTCAGTAGCCAGCTGAGTTTTTGGTTTACCCCAAATATTTGGTTGCTTATGATAGCAGGTCCCATTACGCTGATACCGCTATTACTATTTAATAGATCGACTAAGCTAGTCGCTTATAGTATTTTAAGTTTTATGAATTATCTGACGCCGACCTTTATTTTCTTCTTGGCGGTGTTTTATTATAAAGAACCTTTTGACTTAAACCGTTTAGCCGTCTTTGGTTTGATTTGGCTCGGGCTGTTATTATTCAGCATTGACTTGTGGCGTCATCGCCCTAGTAAAGCATTAAAAGCCGAGCGCTTGCGCGAAGAAGCATTGCAGCAAAGTAAATAAAAAAACAAAGTAAATAAAAAAACAAAGTAAATAAAATTTTGGGCGAAAGACTTAAATTAAAAAGCTCAGTCAAAAATTAATAAATAAGGATGAGCGCATGTTTCATACCGAATCTGATGTGGTATTTGTCAAAGGCTTAACAGTAGAAGCAGTCATTGGTGTTTACGCGTGGGAGCGCGCTATTACGCAGCCGCTCCTAATTGATATAACGCTTGAAACAGATATTAGTAAAGCTGCTGTTTCAGACGATGTCCATGATGCGCTCAATTACAAAGCGGTCTGCGATGATGTCAGCGCGTGGTGCAAAGAGATTCAAGCAAAACTGCTTGAGCATTTGGCTGGGCAAATTTCTGATAAGCTGCTTGCAAAGTATGGCTGTCAAAAACTAACGTTGAGCATTGCCAAGCCGACTGCCATTGCGCAAGCCGATGCAGTTGGCGTTCAAATCACGCGCTATGCGTCAACGTCAACAGATGAGCTAGCTATTAAAAAAGCTGCCAAAGAAGCTAATAATAGCCAAGCCGATGATGTATAAAACATCGTTGCATTTGAATTTGGAAATGCTAACACAATGCTCACCTGAGACTTTGCAGGTGCAGCCCGTGGTAGAGGTAATAGTAGCGCTGGGTAGTAATTATCAAGCAGAAAAATATCTGCCACTTGCTCTAGAGTGTTTGGTAACGCTAGGTCAGATACGGCTATCTACTGCTTTTCAAAACCCTGATTTCACCGCAACCTTAGAACAACCAAAACCTGATTACACCAATCAGTGTGTCCATCTAGCACTGACCACACCTGTGAGCCTACAACAATTACAGCAAACCTTTAGAACGCTTGAAGGTGATTGTCATAGATGTCGACAAACTAAGCCGAATCAAGTACGGCAAGTGACAATGGATATTGATATTTTGATGATTAAATTGGTTACTATAGAAAATAGCCTAAGCAAAGAGTCGATATCTAAATCAATGTCTGATTGGATTGTAATGGCCGATCGTTATCCATTTAAAGCGCACGAGGAAGCGGGAGTCAGGGAATTAATTTTAACCAAGCTCTAATTTGGCTAGTAAGTGGCCGTATCTTAATCACAATTATATCTTTTCACCTAAAACTATCGCTATTCAGCATTCACTCTGCCTCAGCGCATCAGTTTCCTAGACAAAAATCTAATAAAAACTATGCGATTATATAGGCAATTGTTATACCAATCCCAATAATTAAAGTTGCGCCCAAGTACGAGTAGTTAAAGACCGAATCCTCTGTGGCTGTTTAAGCAGATTATTCCAAGCCAAGCAAGCAGCATCGACAATAGCCTCATAACTTTCATAACAACGATTAGATAGCTCATTTTGCTTAAGGTACTGCCATATTCTTTCAGAGGGATTAAGCTCAGGTGAATAAGGCGGTAATCTAAGCATAGTGACATTGCCCTGATTCAAGCTTGGTTGATGCCACAATGCACCGTCCATCACTACGACCGCATGGCGTCCTTTTGGTACGGCTTTACTAATCTCAAGCATATGCAATAACATTGTATGTTTATTGACTGAAGGCAATACTAAACCTACCGCCTCTGCTGTCGCTGGACAAAAGGCACCAAACAGATAAGCGGAATTAAACTGCTGCTGCTTGATCAGTCGAGGTCGCTCACCGCGGTAATGCCAAACTCTGGTCAATGACCTTTGTTGTCCTATTCGAGTTTCATCTTGGAACCATATATCTACGTGATCTAGGCTTACCTCAGTAGGTAGGGACGCCTCAACCTGTGCTATAAAGTTTTTTTAAAAGCGTCTTGAGCTTGTGGGTCTGCTTTTGGATGCTGACTACGAGCACTTATCCAACTCATATCAATACGTTTAAGCAGCTCGTAGATACCATTGACGGTATAGTGGGCGTTGTAATGTTCTTTAGCCAATTGCTGAATATCTTTACCGGTCAAACGACCGCCAGCTCGCTTGTCTTGTTCAGAGACTATCATGGCTTTAAAAGCGTCTGTGTCTGCTTCTGCCAGTTTACTATGCCGACCTTTGCGATGACGATCATAGAGACTCTCAAGTCCTCGTTCATGATATCGTTTCAAGGTACGCCTGGCAGTTTGAGGGTGAATACAAAGATCTTTGGCAATATCGTTAGTGGCTTTGCCTATACTGTATTGGTATAAGATAAGCAGGCGTAGGCGGGCTCTGGGGTTACTCTCGGTCTTTGAGTGTTTGCCAAAGTCATGCTCTTCTAGGTTATGGATTGGTATAGTCATAAGTGGATTATACTATATATTTTGGGTTTGGTATTAGTATAAGTGACGATGTAATCTTCAAGACACTACTACCTATGCAAAAACCAATGAACTTTTCGAAGAAAAAGATAGTCACGAGTTTATTAGTAATAATAATCTCTACTTTATCTGCCTGCGATAACACGCCTTCCGAGCACCTTAAAACCCTTACCGAAGATAAATACCCTGTGGTAAAGAACGTTGGTCTATTACATTTAAATATAGCTAGTTTTAAACTAACCCCAGTTATTGATGAAACCTAAAAATTATAAGAAGAGAAGGATGAAAAGTTATAGTAAAAAAATCCGCGGTATCTATCTCGGACATCAAAAACTTATCATCATAACTTTATTATGCGGATACTTTATTTTTGAGGTCTGGGGTGTGCGCTATATCGCTGAAAGAAAAGCAGAAAAACCAAATAATATAAAGGAAGGGTGTTTGTATCTACGAAGTAGTTATACCGACACAAGTAAAATGAAGATATTAAGATTGACCATAGATGGTCATAAAGTTGAGAGTCATAGAACGTTTTCAGGAAATATGCCTTATGGATATAAGTGGAATGGTCAACAGAGGGACGAGTTTTATCAATATCTTGAATACAATAAAGAGAAGTGCCACCCCATTCAGTATGTCGATATCAATTTATTAATTACTAGAAAGATTTTTATTTACGATTACTTGGGCGATTTCAAACCTACTACTAATACTAAAAAGTACTAAATACATGTCGCAGACGGTTAAAAATGAAATAATTGATAGCTTTAGTGAAGTAAACAGTGCGGAAAGGCTGCTAAATAATTTTTTCTAATTTTAACAATATGATAAATCAAAGCTCACAAGAAGCGGTGAGGTCAGGATATATTTATTTAGTAAAAACTATTAAATATCTGGTATAGCGCAGGCACAGAGATATAGCACAATCTAATTTTGATTATATCGTTGTTGTATACATTGAGTAATATTGGATATACAGGACGAACAAAGGTCTTCTAAGTTATCAACTCATCAGAGAACTTCTTAGCTTGTGCAGCTTACTCTGAGATGAAAGTCAGCGATTCGAAAGATTGGAATTTGCTAGGAAGTCAAGCAAGTC